>JBJKPV010000040.1:0-2424 GCA_046706015.1 Allostellaceae bacterium
TGGAGGATGTTGAACCAGGAAAAGCCCAGCGCATGAACGGCGATGAAGCGGTTGCACAGGGACACGCTTTTGTCCTGGCCCCAGGCGAAGGCGCCGTGGAACACGAGCGGCAGGCCCATTTCCTCCAAGAGCGCGTAGGTCTTCATATAGGCATTGTCATAGACCGCCTTGTAATGCGGCGAGCAGATGGTGAAGCCGATCACGCCTTTCCTGCCGGCGAAATCCTTGACCATCCGATAGGTCGCCTGCGGATCGTTCAGGGGCAGATAGAGCGAGGCCTTGATCCGCGGCTCGGATGTCAGCACCACATCGCACAGCCAGCGGTTATAGGCGCGCGCCATGCCGACCTCGATTTCGGGCCGCGGCGTCAGCCCCAGCCCCAGCATCGGCGTCGGAAAGAGGCAAAGCTGGTCGATGCCGATCGCATCCATCCAGCGCGTGGTCAAGGTCAGGTCGCGCTGCTGGCCGGCGCCGATTTTCTCCGGCCGCCTGCCGTCGCGCCGCGTGATGCGGCCGACCAGCTCCTGATAGGCGCCGGAGGGCGCGGTGATGCCGCCACCGCCGAAGCCCTGATACCGCGCCTGCTCGCGCAGCACCGGATCCTCGACGAACTCGACGATCTCGGCAAAGGACAAGGTCTCGAAATGGTGTCCGTCGATATCGGCGATGAAGAAATCCTCATAGCGCCGCTGCGCCGCCTGGGCGCTCGCATGCGCCAGCAAGGTCCGCGTGTCGAATTCCTCGACCGAAAGATCGCGAATGTTGATCGTGTCCATGACGCGCCTTCTTCCCCCGTTTTATCGAGCGAGACTTCTTGGGCAGACATGATAAGCCGGAATGGCCGAGAAGAGCCAGACCGCACCGGGACCATGAAGCGGTGAGCCGCGCGACATCATATCGCTCAGCCCGAAGCGCGGATTCACCTTCTCTCAAGAGAAGTCGCCGATAGTTCGCTTTGTCCGCATCGGAATCTCGCCTAGCGTGGCGCCAAGCCATCGCGCCGTGCCACGGGGCCGAGCGGTTTCTTCGCACGCAATCCGCACATTTTTTAATCTCCGGGCCGCCGAGGTCCGCGCAGGGCGCGGCGTCGTTCGGCTCGAATCCCATACCAACGATCCGGATGCCATGCGTGGCATGGCGAGCGACGAGGGGACCTTGTTTATCAAGACAGTGAAAGCGGCCGCGCAAGGCCGGCCAACCGCACCGAAAATCTTTATCCGCGTGGCGGCTCTCGCCGCGCTCTTTGCCGCCGCGATCGGCGGCCTGCCGTCATCCGCGCGCGCCGACACGGGCCTCGTCACCGGCGCCCGGATTACGCTGCAACAAAAGAACGCGCCTTCGCCCTTCATCACGGCGAGCGCGACCAGCGTTGCCGTCGCGAGCGCGAGCGGGTCCGGCATCGCCGTCTTCCGCTTCGTCGATCGCACGCGCGCCGGCGCGCCTTACAATAACGACCCCATCACCTTGCAAGCGGCGAGCGGCTACTTTCTCGTGGTTTCGAGCGGCGGTGCGGTGAGCGCGAGCGGGGCGAGCGCCAGCGCCGCCACGGTCTTCGCCATTCGCAAGGTCTCGGGCTCCGCCGGCCTGGGCATCGCCGACGGCGACATGGTCTACTTCGTCAGCCCCGACGGGTATAAATGCGGGCCCAACTCGACCCGCCAATTCGTCTGTACCGCGACCTGGCCGACATCGAGCCTCTTCTTTCGCATCGCGGTCGGCGCTCCGGCCGCGCGCAGCCAGGCGCTGCTCGACGGCTTCGGCGTCAACACGCATATCGATTCGCAGCAATATGGCTATCAGAATCTCGGCCTGCTCATCGACAACATCAATTATCTCGGCAACGGCATGCTCAAGACCTTGCGCGACGCGCCTGCCTCCGATCGCGATCTTAGCTGGTGGGCCGAGGTCGCGGCCGGAACCGGCGCCAAATTCGACGCCTATATCGGCTACGGCCCGCCGAGCGTTTATGCGGACGAACTCGGCCGTATCGAGCAGATGCGGCAATGGGGTCAAAACGACATCGCCGCGCTCGAAGGCGGCAACGAGGAGGACGATGCCTATCCGGTCAGCCTCGGCAACAACCAGTGGCAGGCGGCGGCGTTCCAGCCGCAACTGTTCCAAGCGGCGCAAAGCTATGGCTTGCCGGCCTTCAACATCAGCTTCGGCGCCGGCTGGGCCAATCCGACCGGCGATTACGGCACGGTGGGCGATCTCTCCGCGGTCGCGACCTACGCCAACGCCCATCTCTATCCCGGCTCGTCACCGGCCGCGCACAACGCCATGCTCTGGATCAATGGCGACGCCGCGCTCGCGGCGAAGACGCGGCCCGTCGCCATCACCGAATATGGTTGGATCACCTATCCCGACGGCTATCCAGTGGCGACCTATGGCCGTGTCAGCCGCGCGACGCAGGCGGCCTATGTG
>JBJKPV010000041.1:0-5162 GCA_046706015.1 Allostellaceae bacterium
ACCTTTGTGTCTGTTCGGTCTTGTTCTCCCGACGCGGGGAGACGACACGGATACGTGCGAGGCCCATGCTGCTCGAGGCGGCCATCGGGTTCGTCCTGTTGAGCTACCCCGCGATCAAGCTGATGGAGACCGGCAGCATCGTGTGGTTGGTGGTCGGCTTCGGCATCGTGGCCTTCTTGCTCGTCCTGATGCTTGCGGTCATCGGCTCGGCCTTTCCGGCGATGTTCCCCACCCGCGTGCGCTATGGCTCCTTCGCGATCGGCTACAACCTTTCGACCTCGCTGTTCGGCGGAACCTGCGGCGTCATTACCGAGGCAGTCATCACCGTCACGGGCGACTACAACTGGCCGGCCTATTACCTCATCCTCGCCGGCCTGGTCGCGATCGTGCCGATCCTGCTCATTCCCGAGACCGCGCGTGTGCCGATCGAGGCGGTCGAGGAGGGACGTCTCGCCGAAGCGCGCGAGTTGGCCGAATGACGATCCATGCCCTTCAGATCCGCGCCAACGCCTGATCGAGATCCTCGATCAGATCCTGCCGGTCCTCCAAGCCGACCGAGAGCCGCACCAGCGCGTCGGAAATGCCGACCGCCTGGCGCTCCTCGGGCTTCAGGCGCTGATGGGTCGTCGTCGCCGGATGGGTGACGAGGCTCTTGCTGTCGCCCAAATTGTTCGAGATGCGCGCGAGCTTCAGCGCGTTGAGGAAGCGGAACGTCTCCGCCTTGTCACGCCCCACCTCGAAGACGACGACCGTCCCCGCGCCGCTCATCTGCTTCTTGGCGAGCGCATATTGCGGATGGCTCTCGAGCCCCGGATAGCGCACGCCGCGCACGCCGCGATGGCCCTCGAGGAATTGGGCGATAGCGAGCGCGCTCGCGCATTGCTGCGTCACGCGCAGATCCAAGGTTTCGAGCCCTTTGACGAGCAGCCAGGCATTGAACGGCGACAAGGCCGGGCCGGTATGGCGCAGAAACGGCGCCAATTGCTCGAGAATGAATTTCTTGGAGCCGAGCACAGCGCCGCCGAGGCTGCGCCCCTGGCCGTCGATATGCTTGGTCGCGGAATAAACCACCACGTCGGCGCCGAGGCTCAGCGGCTTTTGCAAAAGCGGCGAGGCAAAGACATTGTCGATGACGAAGACGCCGCCCGCCGCATGAGTCAAATCGGCGACCGCCTTCAGATCGACCAATTCGAGGCCGGGGTTGGACGGGCTTTCGCAGAAGGTGGCGGCCACGCCGCCCTTCAGTGCATTGTGCCACTGATCGAGGTCGCGGCCGTCGACGAGCACGGTCTCGATCCCGTATTTCGGCAGGATGTTTTGGAGGATGAAAAGGCAAGAGCCGAACAGCGCGCGCGAGGCTACGACCTTGTCCCCGGCCTTGAGGAAGCACGCGAAGGCGGCGAAGACGGCAGCCATGCCCGAGGCGGTCGCGCGGCAGGCCTCGGCGCCTTCGAGCAGCCGCAAACGCTCCTCGAACATTGTGACGGTCGGATTGGCGTAGCGCGAATAGACGTAGCGCGTACCGTCATTCTTGAACGCCTCTTCGGCCTCCTCGGCGCTGCGATAGACATAGCCCGAGCTCATGAAGATCGCCTCGCAGGTCTCTTCGAACTGCGAGCGCAGCTGGCCGCCATGGGCGAGCACCGTTTTGGGTCGCCAGTTGGGCGAATGTTCGGGCGCGATCAATGCCATCTCGACTCTCCTTCCGGGCGTCGGCCTTCGCCGCGCGCGCAACAAAAAAGCCCTGAACCGCCAACGGTCAGGGCTTCGACGAGCCTCCGACCTTTTAGCGGTTGTTTTAACGTGGCCGCAAGCCGGTCGGCTTCAAATCACCACGGTATCCCAACCATGCGAAAAGTGCGGCGCAAAGTCAAGCATGGTCATGACGCGTTCGCCGTCAGCACTTGGGCGAGGCGGTCATACCAGCGCGCCTGGTCGTCGAGCGTGAAATGCGCGTTGGCGGGGCTCGGATTGGGCACGACAAAAAGGGGCTTATTCCCGATGCGGATTTCCTGAAGCCCCAGCTGCGGATCTGTCGCCTCAGGCGCCAGAATTCGGTAGATCGGGCGGAAGGCGGTGAGTCCATGAAAGCACGCCATGCGCGGCGCGAAGCGACGAAGCTTTTTAGCGAGATCTTCCGCGCCGGCTTCGAGTTCGCGGCGCGAAAGCTCGGCCGCCCGCGCGCTCGGACGCTTCACCAGATCGGTGAAGCCGATGCCGTATTCGATCAGGCTTCGGTCGTGCTCCGGCAAAAGCCGAGCGACGCCCAGGCCCAGGCGCGCCTTCGCGCTCAAGCGCGAGCGCGAGAAGGCCGGCCAGAACCGATTGGTGGTCCGCGCGAAATAGTGACCTTTCTCCGCCGAATAGAGCGAAGGATTGATGCCGACAAAGACGAGATCAAGGTTGTCGGCGAGCAGATCCGGCAAGGTCGCGGGCACGCTTGTGCCGCTCGTCGCCGATGCGCGCTTGGCTTTCAAGGGACCGGGAGCAGCGCGCTCGTACCCGGGTCGAGCTGCATATCGAAGGCCGCGAGCAACAGGGCCGTGCCGGCGTAATTGCCCATCAGCTCAATGAGATCGACGAGGCCGCGCGCGCCGAATTGCGCCAACGCCCGGCGGTAGGTGGCCGAACTCAGCTTCTTACTGCGAAAGAGCTCGCGACCCATCTCGATGATGATCGCGTCCCGCTCATCGAGCCCGGCGACGGGCTTGCGATGCTTGACGACGTCGACGATCGCCTGGCTGACGCCTTCCTTCAACGCCTCGGGCTCATGCGCCGCCCATTCGAAGCGGCTGTCGCATTCGCGCGCGGTGACGAGGATCGCCAATTCGCGCACGCGTGCGCCCAGGCCTGATTCAAAGCGCAGATATCGATTCACCGGCCGCACCAGCGCCGCGAGCGCCGGCGAATGAAGCTGAATCCCGGCCGGACCTTTCAAACCGCGAATGGTTCCACCCTTCGGGTCGGTCGCCTGGTCGTAGATGCGCCTTCCCGCCTCATCGAGCGCCTCGCGCTTCGGCAGCGGCAGCCGGCAACCGGATTCCGGATCGATATCCTCGGGCATCGTGGTTCTCTCCCTCTCAATAAATGCATCAACCGAGTTCGAACAGGCCGGCAGCGCCCATGCCGCCGCCGACGCACATGGTGACGACGACGCGCTTGGCTCCGCGGCGCTTGCCTTCCAGCAGCGCGTGACCCGTCATGCGCGCGCCGCTCATGCCGTAAGGATGACCGACCGAGATCGCGCCGCCATCGACGTTGTAGATCGCGGGATCGATGCCGAGTCGGTCGCGGCAGTAGAGCGCCTGAACCGCGAAGGCTTCGTTCAATTCCCAAAGATCGATGTCGACGAGCTTCAATCCATGCCGCACCAAGAGCTTCGGGATCGCGAAGACCGGGCCGATCCCCATCTCATCGGGCTCACAGCCGGTGACGACCACGCCGCGATAGAGACCGAGAATGGGAAGCCCGCGCCGTTCGGCCACGCTCTTTTCCATCACCACACAGGCCGATGCACCGTCCGACAATTGGCTGGCATTGCCCGCCGTCACCGAACCGCCCGCCGTCGCCGGCTGCAACAAAGCGAGACCCTCGCGCGTCGTTTCGGGCCGGTTACCTTCGTCCCGCGCCAAGGTGACGCGCTCACGCGAGATCCTGCCGCTCGCGCGATCGGTGATCGCCTTCTCGGTCGCGAACGGCACGATCTCGGCATCGAAGCGCCCCGCTTGCTGCGCCGCCGCCGTGCGGATCTGCGAGGAAAGCGCGTATTCGTCCTGCGCCTCGCGCGCGATCTTGTAGCGTTTCGCCACGATCTCGGCGGTCTCGAGCATCGGCAGATAAATCTCGGGCTTGGCGCGAGCGAGCGGCTCGTCGATCGGATCGTAACTTTGGCTCAGCGCGTTGGGCACGGTCGAGATCGATTCAACCCCGCCCGCGACGGCCGCGTCGACCCCATCGACGATGATGCGTTGCGCCGCGATCGAGATTGCCATCAAACCGGAGCTGCAAAACCGGTTGACGGTCTGCGCCGCTGCGCTGACCGGCAGCCCCGCGCGCAAGGCCGCGAGGCGCGCGACGTTGGAGCCGGTCGAGCCCTCGGGGAAACCGCAACCCAGGATCACATCCTCGATTTCGCCCGGATCAATCGCAGCGCGCTTCACCGCGTGGGCAATAGCGTGGGCGGCAAGCTCGACGCCGTGGGTCGCGTTGAAAGCGCCGCGCAAGGCCTTGCCGATCGGCGTGCGCGCGGTCGAGACGATGACGGCTTCGCGCAAGGTCAACTCTCCCCTGGACGCGGCATGGTGACGGGACGAAAATCGCCCGCCAAGGGAGGATATGAGGGATGCGGGTATTTGCCAATCTCGACGCCGTGAGGGACGCGGTCGGCGAGACGCTCGGCACGAGCGACTGGGTCACCATCGATCAAACCATGATCGACCGCTTCGCCGAGGCAACCGGCGACTTCCAATGGATTCACGTCGACCGCGCGCGCGCGAAAGCATCGAGCTTCGGCACCACCATCGCGCACGGATTCTTGACGCTTTCGCTGCTGCCGCGCCTGGGCAACGAGGTCTACCGCGTCGAGAATCTTGCCGCGCGGCTCAATTACGGCTGCAACAAGGTGCGTTTCGCGACGCCGGTGCCGTCGGGCGGGCGCGTACGCGCGCATTTCAAGATCGAGACGGCCGAGAGTGCGCCGCAGGGCTTGCGCCTCACCATCTTGGCGACGGTCGAGCTCGAAGGAGCATCGAAACCCGCCTGCATCGCCGAGCAGGTCGCGCTTCTCATTCCTGGCGAGGCAGGGCGCGCATGAGCGGCGAAGAAATTCCGGTGCTCATCGCGGGCGGCGGCCCGGTGGGCTTGGCGCTCGCGGTCGAACTCGGCACGGCAGGCGTTCCTTGCACCTTGGTCGAGCGCCGCGACGGCTCGCTCTCGGTGCCGAAGATGAGCGGTCTCTCCATTCGCAGCATGGAATTGAATCGGCGCTGGAGGATTGCCGAGCAGGTAAAGCGCATCGGCTGGCCACAAACGCGCCCCAACGATTTCGTCTACTGCACCAGCATGATCGGCCACGAGCTCGCGCGCTTCAAGGTTCCGTCCTATGCCGACACCAAGCTTTCCTTCACGCCCGAGCCGGGCGCGGGCTGCGCGCAAATCTTCTA
>JBJKPV010000042.1:0-13381 GCA_046706015.1 Allostellaceae bacterium
CGCACGATAGGGCGACAAATCGGGCGGATCGATCTCGATCGGCGGCGTCAGATAGGGCATCGCCCGCGCCTAGCGCGCCACCCGCGCCATCAGGCGGTCGAGGAACGCCTCGCATTGCCGCACCTGATCAAGGGCGATGAACTCGTTGGGCTTGTGCGCCTGCTCGATCGAGCCGGGGCCGCAGATCACCGTCGGGATGCCGCCTTCCTGAAAGAGCCCGCCTTCGGTTGCGAAGCTGACCTTGCCGGTTGCGTTGGCGCCCGAGAGGGCGAGGGCGAGCTGCACCACCTCACCGCCCTCCGCCGCCGAGAGCGCGGGCACGGCGTTGGTCTCTTCGAAATCAATTCCGGTATCGGCGCTCACCGTGTGCATCTCGGGCAGCAGGCTCGTGGCATGGCGCTGCAACTCGGCGACGATGGCGGCGGGATCGTCGACCGGCAGATAGCGCATCTCGAAATCGAAATGGCAGTCGCGCGGCACGATATTGACCGCGGTGCCGCCCGCGATGATGCCGGTCTGGATCGTCGTATAGGGCGGATCGAAAGCGGGATCGAACGGCCCATCGCTGCGCTTGCGGCGGGCGATGACGCGCAAATGGGCGACGAGCTCGGCTGCGGTCTCGATCGCGTTCACGCCGCGATGGGTCAGCGAGGAATGCGCCTCGTGGCCGTGCACATTGCATCGCAGCCGCCGGCTGCCCTTATGCGCGATCACGGGCTGCATCATGGTCGGCTCGCCGATGATGCAGAGCTTGGGCTTGACCGGGCGCTCCTTGAGCGCGGCGACGAGCCAGCGCACGCCGAGGCAGCCGACCTCCTCGTCGAAGGTAAGCGCAAGATGCACCGGCGTCGCGAGCGGCCGCGCAAGGAAATCCGGGAGCCTCGCCAGCACAGCGCCCATGAAGCCCTTCATATCGGCGCTGCCGCGGCCATAGAGCTTGCCGTCGGCTTCATCGAGATCGAAGGGATCGGAATCCCATTTCTGCCCGTCGACGGGGACGACATCGGTGTGGCCCGACAGCATCACGCCGCCCTGATCTTGGGGCCCGATGGTCGCGTAGAGATTGGCCTTGCGCCGCGTCGCGTCGAAGACAAGCTCGCTCGCCACGCCCCAGCGGTCGAGATAATCGCGCACGAACTCGATGAGCTCGAGATTCGATTCGCGACTGGTCGTGTCGTAGCCGACGAGCCGCCGGATCATGTCGGCGCTGCTAAGCCTCTGCCCAACCATGGGGGCATTGTGGCCCAGGCGGTGGATGCGCGCCAGAGCCGCTTGCGCCGCGCGGCTGGGCGGCCGGGTCAGTGATTGTCGCGCCCGTGATCCTCGCCACGCTCCGGCGCGTGATGCGGGTTGGCGCCGGCTTCATGGCCGTGCGGTTTGCCGCCATGCGCCTCGCCGGGGGCCGGGCCGCGCGTCTCGCCATGCGGTGGACCGCCATGCGCGGCAGGAGCGGTGTGCGGGGCGGCCTGGTGCGGCGCCGCGCCAAATTCCGGACCGCTCGAGGAATGAACGGGGCGCGACGCCGGATGCGGCACCGAGCCGCGCTCGACGCGAGGCTCCGCGTGGCCGGGGCTGATCGTGGCGCCGTGCTGGATCGGTGCTTGATGGACATCGCCGCGCGGCGCTTCGCGATGCGGCGCGGCGCCGGATCCGATCACGCCATGGCCGGTGAACGCCGTCGGACGCGGCGTCGCCGCGATGCCGGGCCTTCCGTGGTTGACCGAAGAGCGCAGTTCGCGTCGCTCGCGTGCCTCGTCCTGGTGGCGCATCTGCAGCGCGGTCGGCGCGGCATGATGCTCGCGCTCGACCCGCTCTTGCGCGGGGCTTGCATGCGCGCGCGTGCCTCTCGGGCCGTCATTGAAGCTCACATGCGTCACATGGACGTTGTAGGTCACCGGCCGGCGATAGACATCGGTGACATGGACGCCGCGCAAATTGTTGACGTCGGCGTTGTAGTGGAAGTGGTCGTGGTCCCAATAGCCGCCGTGATAGCCGATACCGTCATAGCCGAAGCCATAAACGATGCCGCCGTAAAATCCGATCTGCGGCGCCCAATAGCCGGCATGCCAGAGATAGACGCCGTCGCGCCACGCCCAATAGCCGGGCGTCCACAGCAGGCCGACCGCGGGCGGCAGTACCCAGGTTCCAGGCACCCAGTAGTAACCGTAAGGACCCCAGGCCCAATAGCCCGGCGTCCAAAGATAGCCCGGGCCAGGAATGACCGGCTGGGCATAGACGGGCAGGGGCGGTGGCGCGACCGTGACCGAGACGCCGATGCTCACTTGCGCGAAGCTTGCCGCCGGCGCAGCGAAGAGCGAGGCGGCGAAAGCGAGCGGGACGAGACGGTGCGTGTGGAACATGCGGTTCTCCTCGATCGGCGCCAGTCGATCAACGACTTTGAAGCGTCGCCTCATGACAACGCGGGCGCCAACGCGATATTGCGTCGGAATGCGGCGGCATTGCGGCGCTTTGGAGGTTTCACGCGGCGGAGGCGAGGAGCGCCCGACGCATTCTCTTGCTCGTCTTGTCCGATTCCCGTTGCTGGGCCTAGATTCGACCACAGCGCGCGCTGGCGCCCTAGGAAAGAAATTGTTCCTTCAAGACGCGTTCTTCGAGATTGTGCTCCGGATCGAACAGCATGGTGAGCGCGATCTCGCCGCGCTCATGCACCGTGACCGCGCGCACGCCGCGGACCTCGGTGAAATCGGCGGTCGCGCTGACCGGGCGCTTCTCGGCTTCGAGCACCTCGATATGGACGCGCGCGGTGCGGGGCAGAAGCGCGCCGCGCCAGCGCCGCGGGCGGAACGCGCTGATCGGCGTCAAGGCGAGGATTCCCGCGCCCAGCGGGATGATCGGGCCATGCGCGGAGAGGTTATAGGCGGTGCTGCCGACCGGCGTAGCGACGAGAATGCCGTCGGCCATGAGCTCGTCGAGCTGCAGGACGCCGTCGACGCTGACGCGCAGCTTCGCGGTCTGACGGCTCTGGCGCAGCAGCGCGACCTCGTTGATGGCGAGCGCGCGATGCTCGCGCCCGTCATGGTCGATCGCGACCATTTCGAGGGGGTGAACCTGCACCGGCTTGGCGCGGGCAAGACGCTCTTCGAGCGCTTCGGCCACATAGCCGTTCATGAGGAAGCCGACGCTACCGCGATGCATGCCGTAGATCGGCACGCCGCGCTGCATGTGTTTGTGCAAGGTCTCGAGCATGAAGCCGTCGCCGCCCAGCGCGACGATGATGTCGGCTTTGCCCGGCTCGACGGCATCGTAGTGCCGCCGCAGTTCGGCGAGCGCCTCTTGGGCCGCGGGCACGTCGCTCGCTTCGAAGCCGATGCTGGGCGCGCTCACCCGCCGGTCACGCTCATATGTCGCGACACGGCCGAGGCGGCGTGGCGCCGATCGATGATGAAGTCATGGCCCTTGGGCTTGCGCGAGATCGCCTCGGCGATCGCGGCATCGAGCGGCTCGTCGCTGTCGGAAGCGCGCAAGGGCGTGCGCAGATCGGCGCTGTCGTGCTGGCCGAGGCACATATAGAGCGTGCCGGTGCAGGTGAAGCGCACGCGGTTGCAGCTCTCGCAGAAATTATGGGTCAGCGGCGTGATGAGGCCGAGACGCCGGCCAGTCTCGCGCACGACGTAATAGCGTGCCGGCCCGCCGGTCCGGTAATCGGTCTCGTCGAGCGTCCAACGCCGCTGCAGCGATGCCCGCACCATCGAGAGCGGAAGATATTGATCGATGCGCGCGCCGGCGTCGATCTCGCCCATCGGCATCACCTCGATCAAGGTGAGATCGAAGCCGCGCTCGCCGCACCAGCGGACGAGATCGTCGAACTCCTCGTCATTGACGCCCTTCAAGGCGACGGCGTTGATCTTGATCTCAAGCCCCGCGCGCTGTGCCGCGTCGAGCCCGGCCATGACGCGATCGAGCTTGCCCCAGCGCGTGATCGCCTGGAACTTCGCCGCATCAAGCGTGTCGAGCGAGACATTGATGCGCCGCATGCCGGCGTCCTTCAGTTCCGCCGCATAGCGCTCGAGCTGGCTGCCATTGGTGGTGAGCGTCAGCTCGTCGAGCGCGCCGGTTTGCAAATGACGGCCGAGCGAGCGCACCAGGCTCATGATGTTGCGCCGGACCAGCGGCTCGCCGCCGGTCAGGCGCAATTTGCGCACGCCCAGGCGCACGAAGGCGCTGCAGGCGCGGTCCAATTCCTCGAGTGACAGGATTTCAGCCTTGGGCAGGAACGTCATGTCCTCGGCCATACAATAGACGCAGCGGAAGTCGCAGCGGTCGGTCACCGAGACCCGCAAATAGGTGATATGCCTGCCGAAAGGATCGATCATGTAACTAAGATAGTGCTTCACCCCGCCGCAGGGAAGCACCCGGCGGCGGGGTGAGCGCTAAGACTTCGTAAACTTTTGCGCTCGTCATGGATGCCGGGGCAGGAATTTCTCGGTGACGAGCGCCTTTGGGTCGGATTTCGCTTTGAGGTGGCCGAGATCGACCAACGCCTGTTCGACGGCGTTGAGCGCGACCGGATCGAATCTGCCGTCGGCCGAGAAGGTCGGCATCTCGATGTCATAGACCTTGTTGGCGAGGTCGTCGGAAAGGCGGGTCACGGGCTGCGAATCTTTGATCGCCTCGGCCTTGTGGGCGCGGGCGAAGGCGATGGTTTCATACCAGCCCTTGAGGAAGCGCCGCAGCACGTCGGGGTGCTGCGCCATCATGTCGTCGGTGGCAAAGATGATGTGCGCGATGAAGGGATCGACGATGTCGCCGAAGGTGAGGAGGATCTTGCCTTCTCCGGCTTGCTCGACCTTGAGCGCCGATTCGAGCGAGGTCACGGCGCCATCGAGATTGCCCGAGACGAAGCCGGCGATATTGGCCTGGCCGCCGCCCGTGGCGACGAGCTGAAGTCCGTTGGGCCCCCAGCCCTCATGCTTCATCAATTGCTGGCCGAGCCAATAGGTGAGGGCGCCGACGCTGCTGACGCCGACCTTCTTGCCCTTGAGCTCGGCGATCGTGTTCACATGGCTGCGCGTGCTTGCCTGGATGACCATGTTCGAAGGCTTGGTGGCAAGGACGCCGACGCCTTTCTCGGGTGCGCCCTTGGCAACGAGGCCGATATCGGTGCCGGCGCCGAGCGCCACGTCGAGGCTGCCGGCGGTCATCGCCTGATGAAGCTTGGCGCCACCGGCGAGCGCGACGATGCGCAGCTCGATGCCCTCTTTCTTGAAGATGCCGGTGGTCACGCCGACCGTCGCCATCGAGAAGTGGAAGTCATCGGCCGACGGCGTGCCGACACGCACGAGATCGGCGGCGCGCGCCGCATTGCCGCTCAGCGCAAATGAGGCGAGCCCCGCCAGCAAGAGGACGCCCGTCCAAACGCTTGCCCGATTGATCATTTCATTCCCCCCACACGGAATTTTCTTGGCCGGCATGATCGTGCAGGAAGAAAACCTTGGCAAGGCTGCAACGCGCCTCACTTCGGCCGCTCGCCAAATCAGTGTCAGGCGGCCAGCTCTTTCGCCGAGGCAAGCGGCAAAGTCACCGTGACGCGGGTGCCGGCACCCGGCTTGCTGACGATCGCGATCGTGCCGCCAAGCTGCTCGACGATCTGCTTCACGGTCGGCAGCCCCAGACCGGTGCCGAAGCTCTTGGTGCTGAAGAGCGGCTCGAAGACCTTACCGAGGATGTCCGGCGCGATGCCCGCGCCGTTGTCATCGATCGCGAGTTCGTAGCCCTTCTCGCGAAGGCGCGTCGCGACCAGAATCCGGGCGCTGTGGCGCGCGTCGTCGGCTTGCGGCATCGCTTGCGCCGCATTGTCCAAGAGGTTGACGAGCACCTGCCGCATTCTGTCCGTATCGATGCTGATCCGGTTTCCCGGCGCGTCGAGCTGGCGAATGAGCTTGATCTCAGCGGACAAGGCCTGCTCGCTCAGAACCTCGTCGAGCCATTCATCGCCGATCACGGCGCGGCGACGGAGATCTTGAACCCGCGTATAGTCGAGAAGGTCGCCGATAATGCCGTCGCAACGCGCGATGCTGCGCTCCATGCGCCCGAAGGGGCGCTCGAGATCGAGCTGGGCGCGGCTCATCGTGTCCTTGAGGGTGAAGAGCGTGTTGCGGATCGCACTCAACGGGTTGCGCAGCTCATGCGCCACGGTCGCGGTGAGCTGGCCCAAGGTCGAGAGCCGCTCCTTGCGCAAGAGCTCCTCCTGGGCGGCGCGAAGTTCGGCGGTGCGTGCCTCGACACGACGCTCGAGATCGTGATTGAGGCTGTGGATCTCGGCATGAGCGTGCTCCAGCTCGCGCGCATGCGCGTGCGCACGATCGGCCGAAAGGCGCAGCAGATCGAGCGTGCTGGCCAGGCCGAAATAGAGCCCCTCGCGGGTGACGATGAAACCGGCATTGAGCGCTGCGGTTTTTTCGCTGGCGATCTGCCGGCTGATCGCCTCGATCGGCAGCAACGCGTCGACGATCACAGGCTTCGGGTCCATCAGCTTGGCGATCGGACGCCGCGCATAGACCTCGCGCCAATAGGGGCGCGCGAATTGGCTCATCAGGGTGATGCGGTCGACGAGACCGAGCGGCCGTCCAGCGGCGACGATTGGCGCGGCGAAAAGCGCGGGGTCGCGCTCCATCCGGTCATAGGCTTCGGCGCAGGAGATATCGGGCGAGAGCGTCGGTGTCGGTACGGCCAGGGCAATCGCCAGCCAGCGGCTCTCTTGGTCACTCGGCTCGCTCGGTTGCATGACCCTGATACGCGTGAAAAAACCCGGCGCGACGGGCGGCGCCGCGATCCGAGTCATAAAGATGCTATCTGAAGTTCCGGTTAAAGAGTGTATGACAGTAATATGACAATACAGACAAAATTGGATTCGCGTGCGTGCTTCCCACAGGCGCTCGCGCGGCCATTGCACGACCGGCGCGTAACTCGCGCCGCCGGACGCGGCGGCTTGCGGCGATGGGGTCGAGAGACCATGATTCAGCGATGAAAGAATTCGCGGTCAGGCCCGAGCCCGAGGATCAACGCCTCACGCGCGAGGTCGAGGGCGTCGATCACGACGGCAATCCGGTTTCAACCCGGGTCGTGGTCGAGCGGCCCTTGACGCTTTTCCTCAATGGCCAGGAGATCGTGACCATGATGACGGTCGGCGATCATCCCGATTGCCTCGCTATCGGCTATCTCCTCAATCAGAACATGCTGCGCGGCGATGATCGGATCACCGCCATTGATTATGACGAGGATCTCGAGACGGTGGTGGTGCGCACCGAGCGCAAGACCGATTTCGAGCAGAAGCTCAAGAAAAAGACCCTGACCTCGGGCTGCGCCCAAGGCACCGTATTCGGCGATCTGATGGAGAAGTTCGACGCGATCAGGCTGCCCGCGGAGGCGGTGCTCAAGACATCGTGGCTCTACGCGCTGACCAAGAAGATCAACACCAGCCCGAGCCTCTATCTCGCGGCAGGCGCGATCCACGGCTGTGTGCTGTGCGAGGAGGATCGTCCTCTGGTCTATATGGAGGACGTCGGGCGCCACAATGCGATCGACAAGATCGCCGGCTATATGCATCTCCATGGCATCGGTCCCGAAGGAAAAATCTTTTACACGACCGGCCGGCTGACCTCCGAGATGGTGATCAAATGCGTGCAGATGCGCATTCCGATCCTTATTTCGCGCTCGGGCTTCACCGCCTGGGGCGTCGAGCTGGCGCAAAAGGCGGGGCTCACCTTGATCGGCCGCGCGCGCGGCAGACGCTTCGTCGCGCTCTCGGGCGCCTCGCGCATCGTCTTCGACAGCGATCCGGATTCCGTCGGCGAGGAAGCGCCGGGCTCCCGGCGCAAGGCCAGCGCCGATGCCGAAGGAGGCCGCGATTGAAGATCGCCGGTGTGCTGCTCGCGGGCGGACAATCGCACCGCATGGGCGGCGGCGACAAATGCCTGCGGCTCTTGGCTGGCAAGCCGATCCTCGCCCATGTGATCGAGCGCGCCCGCCCGCAAGTAACGGCGCTTGTCTTGAATGCCAATGGGGATCTGGCGCGCTTTGCCGATTTCGGCCTGCCGGTCGTGGCCGACGACATCGCCGGTTTCGCCGGCCCGCTCGCGGGCGTCCTGGCCGGGCTCGACTGGGCTGCCGCCAACGTCCCGGGCGCGACCCATGTCGCGAGCTTTGCGACCGACGCGCCGTTCCTGCCGCGCGATCTGGTGAAGGCACTGCGTGAAGGAATGCGCGAAGGCGCCTATGAACTCGCCTGCGCGGCTTCCGGGGGCCGGGCGCATCCGGTCTTCGGGCTTTGGCCTTTGGCCTTGCGTGGCGATTTGCGCGACGCACTCGGGGAGGGCTTGCGCAAGGTTGATCAATGGACCGGGCGCTATCGGCTGGTCGAGGTCGAGTTTCCCGCGGCGCCGGTCGATCCCTTCTTCAACGCCAACCGGCCCGAGGATCTCGCCGAGGCCGAGCGTCTAGCAGCCTCTACCGGTTGAGGCTATGGTCCGGCGCGCAATGGGGTCGATGAAAGGGTGGAACGCATGACCGTCACGGTTGACCTGCGCGTCTTGGAGCTTTTGAGCTCGCGGCTTTGCCATGAGCTCATCAGCCCGGTCGGCGCGATCAACAATGGCATCGAGCTAATGGACGAGGACGATCCGGATTTCGTCGCCGAGGCCAGCAAGCTCATCGCCAATAGCGCGCGCAGCGCCGGCAATCGGCTCAATTTCTATCGCTTTGCCTATGGCAGCGGTCGCGCCGGCACCGGCCGCGAGGTGGCCATGGCGTTGCTCGAGGGTGGCAAAGCGCGCTGCCAATGGAGCGATGCCGCGGCTGCGCTCTCGGTCGACTGGCAGCGCGTCGCCTGCAACATGGTGGTGCTGGCGACCGAGGTCTTGCCGCGGGGCGGCGAGATCGAGGTCGAAGCGGGCGCTGGTGGAACCGGCGTGACGGTCAAGGCCGCGGGCGATGCAATCAACCTTGCGGCGGAATTGCGGGCGATCCTGGGCGGGACGGTCGCGGTCGCCGATCTCTCGGCGCGCGGCGTTCACGGCTATTACACGGCGAAGCTCGCCGAGGCATTGGGCGCGAAGCTGAGCCTGGCCGAGCCGCAAGCAGGTGTCGCCGTCTTCACCGCGGCGTGACCGCTCATGAAAGGTGATCGCGCGCGCCGCGCGTTAGACTAAAATCGAGGTGGCGCTGCTCGTTCCACCCGAGGGGACGAAGCGTCGAGCGAGAAGGAGGCGCAAGACATGGCCATCATGGGTGTCGCGAGGGCGGTCTATGGGGTCGACGACCTCGATCTCTGCACGCGGTTCTTCACCGATTACGGGCTCGATCTGCGCGAGAAGAGCGCCGGGAAGGTGGTGTTCGAGCTCGAGGACGGCGCACAAGTGATCCTGCGCAAGAAAGACGATCCGTCTTTGCCCAAGTCCTGGTTCGACGGCAACGGCATCAAGGAGACGATCTGGGGCGTCGATACCGCCGATGAACTCGAGCGCCTCGTCGATGGCCTCAAGACCGATCGCGAGGTGCTGCGCGACAATGACGGCACTGCGCATTTCATCGCCGATGACGGCATGCCGCAAGGGTTGATGGTCTATCGCCCGCGCCCGATCGTCTCGGCCGCCGACGAGATCAACACGCCGGCCAAGGCGGCGCGCGTCAACCGCAACCGCACCTGGCGCAAGCGCGCCAATCCGAAGTCGATCGCGCATGTCGTGTTCCAGGTCGCCGATCCGATGAAGTCGTACCAATTCTTCAAGGAGCGGCTCCATTTCCGCCTCTCCGACACGCAGCGGCGCTTGGGCTGCTATGCCCGAGCCGATGGCAGCCACGAGCATCACAACATCTTTTTCTTCAACGCGGACTACATGCCGCCGCCGGTGAGAAAGCTCGGCTTCAACCACACGGCCTTTTCCTGCGACGACATCGACGAGATGATGGTCGGCGCGAATTATCTGGAACGCCAGGGCTGGGCGACGCGGCGCCCCGGCGGCTTCGTCGGCCTCGGCCGGCACCGCATCTCATCGGCGCTCTTCTTTTACATTCCCTGTCCGGCGGGCGGCCATGCCGAATATTTGGCCGATCAGGATTATCTCGACGACAGCTGGATGCCGCGCGACTGGGAAGAGAATTTCGGCGGCAGCGTCTGGGTGCACGACATCCCGGAGCATCTGAAGAAGACCTATTCCTGGGACGTCAAATATTTCGACCAAAGCGCCGCGAAATAGCGCGCTGGTCGGACCTATTATAAAGCGAAACCCCACCCTCCTCGCGGAGGGTGGGGCGGACGTTCCCCCGAACGACCGGAAAATCAGGCTTTGGCGGCGACCTTGTGGTGGTCTTCCGCCGCGTCGGCCGGCGGATCACGCAGCACGTAGCCGCGGCCCCAAACCGTGTCGATGTAGTTGTCGCCGCCGGTCGCCTGGGCGAGCTTCTTGCGC
The DNA here is from genome assembly GCA_046706015.1 of Allostellaceae bacterium. Classification (GTDB taxonomy): domain Bacteria; phylum Pseudomonadota; class Alphaproteobacteria; order ATCC43930; family CGMCC-115725; genus CAIKMD01. The sequence goes on from JBJKPV010000042.1 coordinate 10,428, forward strand.
AGCTTGCAGACGAACACGTCGATGATTTTGAGCTCGGGCTCGTCCATGCCGCCATAGAGATGATTGAGGAACATCTCCTTGGTCAAGGTCGTGCCCTTGCGCAGGCTCAAGAGCTCAAGAATGCCGTATTCCTTGCCGGTCAGGTTGACGGGATGGCCCTCGACCTCGACGGTGCGGCTGTCGAGATTGACGGTGAGCTTTCCGGTGCGGATGAGCGACTCGGAATGGCCCTTGGCGCGGCGCACGATCGCCTGGATGCGGGCGATCAGCTCGCGGCGGTCGAAGGGCTTGGTGAGGAAGTCGTCGGCGCCGAAGCCCAAACCCTTGATCTTATGGTCGAGTTCGGCGAGGCCGGACAGAATGAGGATCGGGGTGCGCACGCGCGCGGCGCGCAAGCGGCGCAACACTTCATAGCCGTCGAGATCCGGCAGCATCAGATCGAGAACGATGATGTCGTAATCGTAAAGCTTGCCGATTTCGAGCCCGTCTTCGCCGAGATCGGTCGTATCGCAAATAAAACCTTCGCTGCGCAGCATCATCTCGATGCTGGCTGAGGTGGCGGAATCGTCTTCAATCAACAACACGCGCATTAGGCGCCTCCGAGATGTGGGGCTTACTCACCATACTCGCTTTTAATGATCCTTACCAATCTGGGTTAAAAGGGGGTTAATTCGATTATCTCGGCTAAAAATTTTTACAACGCCGGGCACGACAAGCCGTGGCCTGCGACAATTTTCACCATCCCTCGACGTGCTTAACCGCCGCTTAAGCGTGATCGGCAATCATGGCGGCGGCTCAGAGAAGCTGGGCTGGTGATCGCAGAAATTGGGGGTGAAGTGGCGCTTCTGGCTCAATTGGTGGAGGAAATCGCCGAAATCCCCGATTACCGCCGTTTCGGACGCGTCGTCGGTGTCAGCGGCATGCTGCTGGAGATCGGCGGCGTGCCGCGCTCGCTGGCAATCGGCAGCCGCTGCGAGGTTTTTGCGCAAGAGGGAAGGCGTGTACCCTGCGAGGTTGTAGGGTTCCGCGGCGGCCGCGCGCTGCTGATGCCGTTCACCACGCTCGACGGCGTCGGGCTCGGCTGCAAGGCCGAACTCGTCGCGGGGTCGGCGGTGGTCTATCCGCACCGGGCCTGGCTGGGCCGCATCGTCAACGCCATGGGCGCCCCGATCGACGGCAAGGGGCCGCTGCCTTCCGGACCCGCACCTTATAAATTGCGGCACCCGCCGCCGCCGGCCCATGCACGCAAGCGCGTCCACGGCAAGGTCGACCTCGGCGTGCGCGCGATCAACACCTTTCTCACCTGCTGCCGCGGCCAGCGCATGGGCATCTTCGCCGGATCGGGCGTCGGCAAGTCGACCCTGATGTCGATGTTCGCCCGCTATACCGCCGCCGATGTCACCGTGATCGGGCTGGTCGGCGAACGCGGACGCGAGGTCCAGGAATTCATCGAGGATGACCTCGGCCGGGAAGGGCTGGCGCGCAGCATCGTGGTGGTCGCGACCTCGGACGAATCGCCGCTGATGCGCCGCCAGGCGGCCTATCTCACCATGGCGCTGGCGGAGTTTCTGCGCGATTGCGATCTCGACGTGCTCTGCCTCATTGACAGCATCACGCGTTTCGCGACCGCGCAGCGCGAGATCGGCTTGTCCGCCGGCGAGCCGCCCACCACCAAGGGCTACACCCCGACGGTTTTCGCCGAACTGCCGCGCCTTCTGGAGCGCGCCGGCCCCGGCACGAGCAAAGGCACGATCACCGGGCTCTTCAACGTCTTGGTCGATGGCGATGATCACAATGAGCCGGTCGCCGACGCGGTACGCGGCATTCTCGACGGGCATATCGTGCTCGATCGCGCCATCGCCGAGCGCGGCCGCTATCCGGCGATCAATGTGCTGCGCTCGATCTCACGCACTATGCCGGGCTGCAACACCGACGCCGAGACCGAGCTGATCGCGGCCGCGCGCGGTCATCTCTCGACCTATGAGGACATGGCCGAGCTTATTCGCCTCGGCGCCTATCGCCGCGGCAGCGATCCGCGCGTCGACGAGGCGATCGGCTATTACCCGGCGCTCGAGACGTTCTTGAGCCAGAAGAAGACAGAGCGTTCGGACTTCGCCGCCGGTTATGCCGCTTTGGCTGATATCCTGGCCGCGAAATCATGAGCACGCTCGACACCCTGATTCGCCTTCACCGCTGGCATGTCGACGAGCATCGCCGTCGCGTTGCCGAGTGCGAGCAGCTGGTTGAAAAGCTGCGTGCCAGCCTTGCGCATCTGGCGGCGGAGCAGGTGAACGAACAAGAGGTCGCGAAGCGGTCAGACGAAGTCGCGTACAGCTACGGCGCCTACGCCGGCGCGATTATCGAGCGGCGGCGCAAGCTCGAGCAATCGCTGGCCGAGGCTGAGCGTCAGACCGCGCAAGCGCGCGAGAGCCTGGCGGAGGTCTATCAGGAGGCAAAGCGCTACGAGATCGCGGCAGCACGGCGCCTGCTCAGCCAGCGCCGCCAGGCCGAGCGGATGGAGCAGCAGAACATGGACTAACTCGGCATCGACATTCACCGCCGAGCGCAGGGCCGGCGAACGGCAGGGATATAAGATATTTTAAAGTTAGATACTTACACGCTTAGCTGAACGTGTTTTCTAAGATTCGAAAGCGGCGTCAGCGCGAATTCGGGCGTTGTCGCGAAACTGAGATCCCCGGTCATTCCCCAAGCCTGCAAAGCGCGCCGGCAAGCGCCGATCGCTTCCTCACGCAATGCTGGGGGCAAGCCGCGATGCGAGCGCAGCACCAGAATGAGATGCGTACCGCGCAGCAGGCCGTCGAGCTGCAGCGGCCCGAGGCGCGAGAGCTCGACCTCGATCGCGAAACGGACCGATTCTTCGGCCGGCGCATCCGGGCGGCGACGGCGGAGAAAGAGCCGCAAGGGGATGATCGCGACACCGGGAAGCAGTGGCA
>JBJKPV010000043.1:0-21801 GCA_046706015.1 Allostellaceae bacterium
GCGATAGACTTCGCGCGGCGTGCCGTATTGCTGCAGCCGGCCGCGATCCATCACAGCGATGCGATCTGACAGGGCCAGCGCCTCGGCCTGGTCATGCGTGACATAGACGAAAGTGATGCCGGTGCGGCGTTGCAATTGCTTCAGCTCCGTACGCATGCGCTCGCGCAGCTTCGCATCGAGATTCGAGAGCGGCTCATCAAGCAGCAAAATCGCCGGCTCGACCACGAGGCTGCGCGCCAACGCGACGCGCTGCTGCTGTCCGCCGGAAAGCTCGGACGGGTATCGGCCCTCGAGGCCGCCGAGATTGACGAGCTCGAGCACGCGCGCGACCTGGTCGCGTGCGGCCGCCTTGGCGACACCGCGGATCTTCAGACCGAAAGCGACGTTCTCGAACACGGTCTTGTGCGGCCAGACGGCGTAGTTCTGGAACACCATGCCCATGCCACGCCCTTCGGGCGGCACGACGGTTTGAGGCGAGGACAGCACGCGGCCGGCGACCGAAATGCTGCCGGTGTCGGGCGTCAGATAACCCGCGATCAAACGCAAGGTCGTGGTCTTGCCGCAGCCGGAGGGCCCCAGGAGGGTGACGAACTCGCCAGGCTCGACGGAGAGGTAGAGCCCGATCACGGCCGCGCTCTCGCCCTCGCGGCCGTCATAGCTCTTGCTCAGATTGTCGATCTCGATCTGTGACATGAAGCGCTGGGCTCAGGACAGGGCATCGAGCCGCGACCCACCGCCGCCGATACGGTTTGCGGCCCAGATCGCCAACGCGATGATCGCGGCATTGATGAGCGCCAGCGCCGCGACCGGCTCTATATAGCCGTTCTCGTAGAGATTGTAGACAGCGACCGCAACGGTCATGGATTTGGCGCTGAAGAGCAAAATCGACGCCGACAGCTCCTGGATCGCCGGTACGAAAACGAGAATCCAGCCGGCAAAGAGGCTCGAGCGCATGAGAGGCAGCGTTACCTCGCGCATCGTCTGACCCCAGGAGGCGCCGAGGATGCGCGCGCTCTCCTCGAGCGACGGATCGATCTGCCGCAGCCCGGCATTGGCGGCGCGCACGCCGAGCGGCAGATAGCGCGCCGAATAAGCCAGAAAGAGGATCGCGAGCGTACCGTAGAGCGGCACCGGCATGCGCAGCCAGAACTGGATCAGCGCCGCCGCGACCACGATCCCCGGCAGTCCCAAGGGAATGAGCGAGACGTAATCGATGAAGCGCCGCCCCTTGAGCCGGGTGCGAACGTCGATCCAGCCGATCAAGGTGCCCAGGAATACAGCGAATGAGGCGGCCAGCGCCGCAAGCAGCAGGCTGTTGGCGATGGCCCGGCGCGTGACGTCGTAATCGAAGAGGACGAAGCGATAATTGGCGAGCGTCAGATGCGTCCAGAAGGAGAGTCCCCAGGATTTGCTCAGCGAGACGGCCAGCAGCGAGCCATAGGGCAGGAGAATGGCGAAGATGAAAACCACCACGCAGAAGAGAAAGAGCGGCCAGCGCCAGGTGCCCAACGCCAGGCGCTGCGGGCGCGAGCCCTTGCCGCCGAGCGTCACGAAGGACCGCCGCGCGAGATAGGCGCGCTGGAGATAGAGCGCCGCGACGGTCAAGGCGACGAAGATGAGCGATAGCGCCGAGGCCAGCCCGTATTCGGGCGGATAGTCGAAAAGCGCGTAGATCCGTGTCGGCAAGGTGAAAATGCGCGCCGGCAAACCGATGATCGCCTGTGAGCCGAAAAGCGCGATGGCGTTGACGAAGCCGATGAGTGCGCCCGATAGGATTGCCGGTGCGACCAAAGGCAGGGTGACCGTGACCGCCGTGCGCAGCTTCCCCGCACCCAGAATCTGCGCCGATTCCTCGAAGCTCGCATCGACCGAGGCGAGCGCCGTCGAAGCGAGGAGGTAGACGAAAGGAAAAGTGTGCGGGATCGTCACCACCACGAGCCCCGCCATGGAAAAAATGTTGAAAGTGAGGTCGGTGCCGGGAAAAGCCTGGTGTAACAGCGCGTTGATGACGCCGGCGCGCGGGCTGAAAAGATTGACATAGGCGATCGCGAGCAAGAAAGGCGGCGACAAATAGGAAAGCGTCGCGGTCAGCTTGACGAAACCCCGCCCGGGCAGATCGGTGCGCGTGACCGCCCAGGCGAGCGGCACGCCGATGGCGATGCTGAAGAGCCCGGTCCAGGCACCGAGCGTCAGCGAATTGAGCAGCGCGCGAGAATAGAGCCGGTCCGTCAGCACGCGCACGAAGTAACCGAGCGTCAGCCCGCTCTGCGACGCGATGCTACCCCAGAGCAGCGACAGGAGCGGCAGCACGATCAAGACGATCAAGATCGCGATCGCCGCTCCGGTCACCAGATATTCGAGATTGATTCGCGCGGCCCGGCGCCGCGCCACGGGCAGGGCTTCGGCGCTCAAACGCCGAGCCGCGCGAGTTGCGCCGCCGGATAGCGGGTGCCGGAAGCCGCGCCGGGCGGGAAAGCCCGATCGAGCGCCGCGATGGTTTCCGGCGCGACGGTGAGCTCGGCGGCGCGAACATTTTGCTCGAGCCATTTGCGATGGCTGGTGCCGGGAATGGGGACGATGAAGGGGCGTCGCGCCAGCACCCAGGCCAGCGCCAACTGTGCCGATGTGCAGTTCTCGCGTGCCGCTAATTCCTTGAGGGTCGCCGCGAGCTGGACGTTGTGATCGAGATGCTCATTCTGGAAGCGCGGATGCTGTCGGCGCCGGTCCTTCTCGCCAAGGCTTGCGGCGCCCGCGATCGCGCCCGTCAGCATGCCGCGGCCGAGAGGGCTGTAGGCGACGTAGCCCACGCCGAGCTCGGCGCAAGCATCGAAGAGCTCGGCCTCGGCGTCGCGCGTCCACAACGAATATTCCGTCTGCAGCGCGGCCATCGGATGCGCTTTGTGCGCGCGACGCAAGGTCGCCGGGCCCGCCTCGGAGATCCCGAGAAAGCGGATCTTGCCTTGCGCCTTGAGCTTCGCCATCGCGCCGACCGTATCCTCGATCGGAACGTCAGTATCGACGCGATGGATGTAATAGAGATCGATGGTCTCGACCCCGAGGCGCGTCAAGCTCTTCTCGCAGGCCTCGATGACATAGTCCGGGCGGCCATCTACCGCGCGCTGGCCGGCAGGGGCCTGAAGATTGCCGAATTTGGTGGCGAGCACGACCTTGTCGCGGATGCCTTTGAGCGCGCGGCCGACCAGTTCCTCGTTCTTACCCGCGCCGTAAGCATCGGACGTGTCGATCATATCGACGCCGAGCTCGACCGCGCGATGGATGGTCGCGATCGCCTCCTCGGGATCGGGATCGCCGTAGATCGGCGTCATGCTCATACAGCCGAGACCGATGCATGAGACTTCGAGAGAGCCAAGCTTGCGACGCTTCATGGAACACCTGCCCGAATTCGGTTTTCCTCTCCGCCTCTCAAAATGCCCCGCTTCGCTCCGATCATCAAGGCAGATCGGCCGATCAATAGGCGAGCCAGGATCGAGGGCGCGAGCGCGACAATACCGTTGCCAAGCCCGCGCCTCGCGGTTGAAAATGGCTTTTCCGTCCGGCTCAGCGATCGCGGCGATGTGGCTTTTCTGGCCGTCTAACGTCGCCGAATAGTGTTCTAAAGGGAGAGAGTGACGATGAAGACGAGCGAGCAGCGGATCCTGACGACGCATGTGGGGAGCCTACCGCGGCCGCCCGCGCTGCTCGAGATGTTGCTCGCGCGCGAAGAGGACCGTGCCGTCGACGAAGCCGTCTTCGAGCAGCGCGCAGCAGAGGCGGTCGATGACATCGTCGCGCAGCAGATCGCCTGCGGGATCGACATCGTCAGCGATGGCGAGATGAGCAAGCCCTCTTACACGATCTATGTCCGGCATCGGATCAACGGCATCGAAATGACGCCGGAAGCCGAAAAGAAAGGCCGCGCGATCATGGTCGGGCTCGACCAGATCGAGCATCCCGATTTCCTCGAGCGCATGAACAATTTTCGTCGGATCCCCTTTCCCGGCTGCGTCGGCCCGCTAAGCTATCGCGACACGAAACCGCTCCAGCGCGACATCGCGCATCTCTCCGCCGCGGTCGAGAAGCGCAAGCCCACAGAGGCCTTCATGACAGCGCCCTCGCCGGGAATTCTCACGCGGTTCGTCATCGACACCTACTACCACGACGAAGACGCCTATGTCGGCGCCTTGGCCGAGGCGATGAGGACCGAATATCAGGCGATCATCGGCGCCGGATTGCTGTTGCAGATCGATTGTCCGGATCTCGGTTCGGCGCGCCACAATCAATATCGTGACAAGACCGAGGCAGAATTCCTGCGCATTGCCGAGCGCAACGTCGAGGCGCTCAATCACGCGACCGCCGGCCTCCCGCCCGACCGCATGCGCCTGCATATCTGCTGGGGAAATTACGAAGGCCCGCATACCCACGACATTCCTCTCGCGAAAGTGATCGGCGTCTGCTTCAAGGCGCGCCCCTCCGCCCTGAGCTTCGAAGGTGCCAATCCGCGCCACGAGCATGAATGGGAGGATCTGGCCTCGATCCGGATGCCCGAAGACAAGATACTGATCCCAGGCGTTATCGATTCGACCACCAACTTCGTCGAGCATCCCCGACTCGTCGCACAGCGGATCTGCCACTATGCCAACGTCGTTGGACGCGAGCATGTGATCGCCGGCGCGGATTGCGGCTTCGCCACCTTCGCCGGGCGGGCGCCCCAGGTCGCCACCAGCATCGTCTGGTCGAAATTCAGGGCCCTTGCCGAAGGAGCGCAGATCGCGACGCAGCGGCTTTGGCACTAGACGTTGCCAAAGGATCACAGGGTGTACGGAAGGGCAATCCGCGAAAGCCTCGCATGCAAAATGTCGGGGTGCGCGCGGCGCCGCTTCGGGCTAAGACCGCTCGCGTTAAAGTTGATGATCGATTGTCGCGCCGGAGCCGATGTCTGCGGAAGCCGCTAGGGAAAAGATCAAAGAAGAGGATCTGGACGAGGCACTCGCGAGCGCGGGTAGCCGCCGTATCCTCATCTTTATCGCCGCGCTCGCCTCGGTCTTCATCACGGCGATCGAGAGCACCATCGTTGCCACCGCCATGCCGACCATCGTGGCGTCGCTCGGCGGCTTCGAGCTTTTCAGCTGGGTATTCACCGCCTATCTCCTGACCCAGGCGGTGACGACGCCGATCTATGGCCGGCTTTCCGACCTTTACGGCCGCAAGCCGCTGCTTCTGCTCGGCATCGCGCTCTTTCTCGCCGGCTCGGCGCTTTGCGGCTTTGCCTGGAACATGATGTCGCTGGTCGCGTTCCGGGTCGTGCAGGGCCTGGGCGCCGGCGCGCTGATGCCCGTCGGTCGCACCTTGATCGGCGATGTCTATCACGGCGCCGAGCGCGCGCGGATGCAGGGCTATGTCTCGGGCGTCTTCGTCGCGGCGGCGGTGCTGGGACCGGTCGTCGGCGCGTTCCTGGTCGCGCATACGACCTGGCCGATGGTCTTCTGGATCAACTTGCCGCTCGGGCTCGCCGCCGGCGCGATCCTCCTCTGGGCGCTGCATGAACGCGTCGAACGGCGCCGTCAGCGCCTCGATTGGGGTGGCTCGGCGCTAATGTGCGTTGGCACCAGCACCCTGCTCTTCGCGCTCGCGCAAGCCTCGACCTTGAGCCTCGGCGCGATGTCGGTCTTGATCGCGGTGGCCGTGGCGACGCTCGTGCTGTTCGTCGTCTATGAGCAATACGTGCCGGCTCCGATCTGGCCGATGAGCCTATGGCGCGATCGGGTCGTCAGCAGCGGCAATCTGGTCTCGCTCGCGCTCGGCGCGACCATGATGGGTGTCGCCGCCTATCTCCCGGTCTATATCCAGGGGGTGATCGGCGACAGCGCGTTCGTCGCCGGCCTCACCCTTATGTCGATGTCGGCCACGAGTCCGATCGGTGCCGTGCTCGCGGGCCAGATCATGTTGCGTGCCTCCTACCGCACCTCGGCCACCGCCGGCGCCGTGCTCTACATCATCGGCTGCGTCATGATGGCCATGCTCGGTCCGCACAGCACAGCCTATTGGGCGATGGGAGCAGGCCTCTTGATGGGATTGGGCATCGGCTTGAACAACAACACCTATATGGTGGCGATCCAATCCGACAGCGGCTGGAGCAGCCGCGGCATCGCCACTTCGGCCTTCATCTTCAGCCGCATCCTCGGCCAGGCGCTCGGCACCGCGGCATTCGGCGGCATTCTCAATGCCGGGCTCGCCGTATACCTCAAAGGCAAGGGCGATCTCGTGGCACAAATCATGGATCCCAAGCTCCGCGCCGCCCTGCCGCCGCAGATCATCGCGCCCCTGATGCACGAGTTCGATCACGCGCTCCATCTCGTCTTCCTGATCCTCGTCGCCCTGTCGGTCGTCGTCATGATCGTCGGCGTACGCCTTCCCAAAGGCCGCAGCATTCGGCGCTAGCGCAATGCGTCGCGCCCGGCGACCCGCTGGTGGCGCGAGGCGCCATACGTCGAATGCCCCATACCCGTCGCACGGGGTCGCCCCCTAGCCTTTTTGGGGTGACAACGCCTGGGCGCGCGCCCGATCGAGGCGTTTCGGATCAATCTGACCTCATGCGGGGAATAATCATGAATTGGAATCGAGGGCGCAGCGCTCATCTCCTGGTGGTGCTGCTGGCAACAACGATGCTGTCGGGGGCGGCGCACGCCGCGGACACGGTCAAGGTCGGCGTGCTGCAATCCTTGAGCGGCACCATGGCGATCAGCGAAGTGACGGTGAAGAACGCCGAGCTGCTGGCGATCGACGAGATCAACGCCGCGGGCGGCGTGATGGGCAAGAAGATCGAGGCGGTCGTCGAGGACGGCGCCTCCGACCCGGCGATCTTCGCGCAAAAGGCAACGAAGCTCATCCAGGACAATGGCGTCGTCACCGTCTTCGGCGGCTGGACCTCGGCAAGCCGCAAGGCGATGCTGCCCGTGTTCCAGCGGCTCCACAATCTGCTCTGGTATCCGGTTCAGTTCGAAGGCAATGAGTGCTCGCCCAACATCATGTATTCGGGCGCGCAGCCGAACCAGCAGATCCTGCCGGCGCTGCAATGGGCGGAAGAAAAGGGTTACAAGAACTACTTCCTGATCGGCTCGGACTACGTCTTCCCGCGCACCGCCAACCTCATCCTCAAGAAGCACATCCTTCACGACAAGCGCAAGGTCGCGGGCGAGCAATACGTTCCGCTCGGCGGCACCGATTTCAGCGCGGTGATCGCGAAGATCCAGGCTTCGAAGCCCGACATCATCTTCAACACCCTGAACGGCGACAGCAACGTCTCCTTCTTCAAGCAGATGGCTGCGGCGTCGAACAAGGTGCCGGTGATGTCCTTAAGCATCGGCGAGCAAGAGGCGCAGGCCATGGGCCCGTCGCTGGTCAAAGGCAGCTACGCGGCGTGGAATTATTTCGAGAGCCTCAAGAGCGCCGCGAACAAGAAGTTCGTCGCCGATTATCAGAAGAAGTTCGGCGCCGGCGCGGCCGTCACCGATCCGATGGTCCATGGCTATGTCGACGTCTATATCTGGAAGGCGGCGGTCGAGAAGGCCAAGAGCTTCGACATCAACAAGGTGCGCAAGGCGGCGGTCGGGCTTGAGCTCAAGGGCTCGCCGATGGGCTCGATCAAATTCGCGAACAACCAGAGCCTCTATCAAACCGCCTATATCGGCCAGCTCGATCCCAAGGGGCAGTTCGACATCATCTGGAAATCGAAGGGCGAGATCGCGCCCCAGCCCTACGATCCGCTCGTCTTCCCTGGAAAGACTTGCAAGCTCGATTGAGCGGAGGACCGACGCCCGAGGCCGACAAGCGGCCTCGGGTGCTCGTCCCGATAGCGGTGGTTTCAAAGGAGTAACGGGATGGGCGAATCCGCGCTGGTCGTCGGCCAGGTCTTCAACGGCTTGAGCCTTGCCTCGCTCTTCGTCCTGGCGGCGCTGGGCTTGGCGCTGAGCTTCGGCCTGATGCGCGTCATCAACATCGCGCATGGCGAGATGCTGATGCTCGGCGGCTATCTCGCCTATCTGACCCTCCATCTGGTGCCGGGGCCGCTCGGCATCGTCGTGGCGATGCCGGTCGCCTTCATCGGTGCCGGCCTCGTCGGCGCCATTCTCGAAATCAGCGTGATCCACCGCCTGTCGGCGCGGCCGCTGGATACGCTGCTCGCGACCTGGGGCGTGAGCCTCATCTTTCAGCAGGCGGCGCGCGATATTTTCGGCGCGATCGGCGTCGATGTGACCGCACCGACTTGGCTCAACCATTCCTTCGCGATTTCCGGCGGACCGCTGGCGGGCCTCGTCTTTCCCGGGATCCGCCTTTTCATCCTGCTCATCGCCGTGCTCGTGCTGGCAGCCCTCGGCGCCTTCATGGTCAAGAGCCGCATCGGCCTGTTGGTGCGCGCGGTCAACCAGGATCGCATGATGGCCGCCGCCGCCGGCATCAATGTTCGCCAAGTCGATCTCCTGGTCTTCAGCCTCGGCACCGGCATCGCCGGCCTTGCGGGCGTGATGCTGGCGCTATTGGGCCCGGTCACGCCGACCGTCGGACAGAGCTACATCGTTCCGGCGTTCCTCGTCGTCATCCTTGGCGGGCTGGGCAGCCTGGTCGGAACCACGATCGCCTCGCTGATGACGGGATTGCTCTCGGCGCTGGTACAGATTTTCGTCGATGTCAGCTTTGCGCAGGTGCTGGTGCTCGTCTTCGTCGTCGCCTTCATCCAGTTCCGGCCGCAAGGCGTCATCGCGGTGCGTTCGCGCGCGCTCGATGGTTGAGGGCCGCGCCGCCATGAAAGCGTAACCATGAAGTTTCAACTCGAACGCCACGCCTGGATCGGATTCGTGGCCCTGGCCGCGATCGCGCCTTGGCTGATCTCGCCCTATGAGCTCAACCTGCTCGCGCGCTTTCTCGCGCTCTCGATCCTCGCCATCGGCCTGGTGCTGCTCTGGGGCGAGGCCGGCATTTTGAGTCTCGGCCAGGGCGTGTTCTTCGGCCTCGGCGGCTACGCGCTCGCCATGAATCTAAAGCTCGCGACGCTGCAACCGGGCGATCTCCCCGACTTCATGGTGTGGAGCGGGCGCGAGAGCCTGCCCTGGTGGTGGATTCCGTTTGAAAGCGCCCCTTTCGCCATCATTGCCGTGGTACTTGTGCCGGCGATCCTCGCCGCGATCTTTTCCTGGCTCGTCTTCCGCCGCCGCGTCGCCGGCGTTTATTTCGCGCTCATCACGCAGGCTCTGGCGCTTGCCTTCGCAACCCTGCTCATCAGCCAACAGCCCTCGACCGGCGGCTTCAACGGCCTCACCGACTTCCAGACCCTGTTCGGCTTCGATCTGGCCGCGCAGGGAACCGTTCATGCACTCTATTGGATCACCCTCGCGCTGGTCGCGATCGCCTATCTCGGGGTGCGCTGGCTGCTGCAGTCGCGCTATGGCAAGCTGCTGCGCGCGACCCGCGACGGCGAGAACCGCGTGCGCTTCCTGGGTTACGACCCGACGCCCTACAAGGTCGTCGCCTTTACAGCCGGCGCCGCGCTGGCCGGCATCGCCGGCGCGCTCTTCACCCTCCATGCCGGCGTGATCTCGCCGGCGCTGGTCGGCGTCGTGCCCTCGATCGAGATGGTGGTCTGGGTCGCGGTCGGCGGCCGCGGCAGCCTTTGGGGCGCGGTCGCGGGCACCTTGCTGGTCAATTTCGCCAAAGACGACGTCAGCAGCGCCTTCCCGAATGCCTGGCTCTATCTCTTGGGCGCGATCTTCGTCCTGGTCGTGACTTTGCTGCCGAACGGGCTCGCGGGCTTTGCCCAGGACATCGCGCGCCGCTTGCGCCCCGCGCGCGATGCGACCGCCGCCATCGAGGCCGAGGAAGCGCAATGACGCTCATTACCGATTCCCCGCCGACCAACACGCGCCTTTTGCTCGCGGTCGACGGCGTGACCGTCGATTTCGACGGCTTCAAGGCGCTCAACGGCTTCAGCCTGACGCTCGACCGCGGCACGCTGCGCATCCTGATCGGGCCCAACGGCGCGGGCAAATCGACCTTGTGCGACACGATCATCGGCCGCGTGCGCGCGACCAGCGGGCATGTCGTCTTCAAGGGCGAGGAGATCACCAATCTATCCGAGCACGAGATCGTTCGCCGCGGCGTCTGCCGCAAATTCCAGACGCCCGGCGTGCTGCCCAATCTGACCGTGCTCGACAATCTCCTGATCGCGGCGCAGCGCGACCGCCGCTGGTGGCGGTCCTTCGGCCATAGCCAGCAAGCGGCGGAACAAGAGCGCGTCGACGAAGTGCTCGAGACCGTGGGGCTGACCGAACGCCGCCATAATCTTGCCGGCGAGCTGGCGCATGGCGAGAAGCAATGGCTCGAGATCGGCATGGTGGTCGCGACCGACGCCGATCTGCTGCTGCTCGATGAACCCACGGCCGGCATGGGCCCAGCCGAGACCAGCCGCACCGCAACCCTGATCCGCAGCCTGCTCGGCCGCCACACCGTCTTGGTGATCGACCACGATATGAGCTTCGTCGAACAGCTCGATGGCCGCGTCACAGTGATGCATATGGGACAGTTCCTCAAAGAAGGCAGCGTCGCCGAGATCCGCAACGACGCCGATGTCGCCGCGGTCTATCTCGGAAGGGCCGAGAAATGACCACGCTCTTGAAGCTCGACCATGTCGCGGCGGCTTACGGGCAGAGCCGCGTGTTGTGGGACATCAACCTTGAAGTACCCGAGGGCGGGGCGGTGGCGCTGATCGGTCGCAACGGCGTCGGCAAGACGACGCTGCTGCGCACCATCATGGGCGTACAGCGCCTCACCTCCGGGACGATCTGGTTCAAGGACGCCAATATCTCGAAGCTTCAGGCCTTCGAGCGGGCGCGCGCCGGCATCGGCTTCGTGCCCCAGGGCCGCCACATCTTTCCTCATCTGACGGTCGAGGAGAATCTCGAGACCGGGCTCTCGGCGCTTACCGGGCGCGGCCGAGGCGCGCTCGGCGGCGTTCCCGAGCATGTGTACGAGCTCTTCCCCAAGCTTGCCGAGATCCGCCAGCGCAAGGGCGGCGTCTTGAGCGGCGGCGAGCAGCAGCAACTCGCGATCGGGCGAGCGCTGGCCGGAAGGCCCAGCCTGCTCCTACTCGACGAGCCGACCGAGGGCATCCAACCCAATGTGGTGCAGCAGATCGAAGCCGCGCTGCGGCGCATCCGCGCCGAGCTGGGCGTCACCGTCGTGATCGTCGAGCAATATCTCGATTTCGCCTGGTCCTTTGCCGATCATTACAGCGTGATGCAGCGCGGCCGCATCATCCGCCAGGGCAACACCCGGGAGGAGAGCGCCGCTACCGTCGCCCATTTGGTCAATATCTGAAGCCTCGCGCCGTTTCGGCGACGACCGCCTGGGCGGCAATCGCTCCGCGAGTCCATACGTCAAACGCCTTATGTGTCGGAGGGCCGCCGGAGTCCTAGCGTCCGTAGCCTGCGGACAGGCTCGATCCCGGTTCAATCCTTTCCGCCCAGGGGACGATGTTCGACGCGCAGCCTTGCAGCCTGGATTTGCCGTTTGCCGATTCCGCCATTTCGGCGGCGCTGGTGCGCAGTGAGGGTGCGGTGCGGCTGTCGCTGAAGCGACGCGGCGATCTCACGGCTATCGACAGGCTCTTCCAGTCCGGCTGCCTCAAGGCTCGCTTCGCGACCCCCGATCCGCGCCGGACCGGCGACGCGGTCCTGATCAATACGGCTGGCGGGCTCACCGGCGGCGACGTTTTGGCCATCGAGTTGAGCTGGGGAACAGGAACCCGCAGCACCGTCACCAGCCAGGCGGCGGAGAAAATCTATCGCAGCCTTTCAGACGTGGCGCGGATTCGCACCACGGTCGAGGTCGGGCCAGGCGCCTTCGGCGAGTGGCTGCCGCAGGAAACCATCCTCTTCGACCGCGCCGCATTGGATCGCGACACAGTGGTGCGACTCGCGCCCGATGCATGCTTCCTCGGCCTCGAAGCGGTGGTGCTGGGCCGCCATGCCATGGGCGAGACGGTCGTGACCGGTGCACTGCGCGACGCTTGGCGCGTCTGGCGCGGCGGGAAGCTGATCTATGCCGATGCGTTCGAGTTGCGCGGTGCCATCGCCGCTTCTTTGCAACAGCCCGCGATCGGCAACGGTGCTGCCGCCTTTGCCTCGCTGCTATGGGTCGGAGCCGAACCGCTCGCGATGCGCGACCGCTTGCGCGCCGCCCTGGCTGGAGCCGAGCTTTGCGGCGTCAGCAGCTGGAACGGCCTCGTCGCCGTGCGGCTTGCCGCGCCCGACGGCGCGCGCCTGCGACGTCGCATTCTCGATGCGCTCCATGTCCTGCGCGACGGGAGCAAGCCGCCCGGGGTATGGCAATGTTGAGCCCAAAGCTTGATGGAAAAGATCCGCAATGAATCTGACGCCGCGCGAGAAGGACAAATTGCTGATCGCGCTCGCCGCGATGATCGCGCGGCAGCGGCTGGAGCGCGGAGTGAAGCTCAATCACCCCGAGGCGATCGCGCTGATCAGCGATTTCGTCACCGAAGGCGCGCGCGACGGGCGCTCGGTCGCGGCACTGATGGAAGCGGGGGCGCATGTGCTGACGCGCGACCAGGTGATGGACGGGATCGCGGAGATGATCGACGAAGTTCAGATCGAGGCGACTTTCCCCGACGGCACAAAGCTGGTCACCGTCCACCAGCCGATCCGATAAGAGAGACGCGATGATTCCCGGCGAATTGCTACCACGCGAGGGCGAGATCATCCTCAACGCGGGCCTTCCCACCGTCGAGCTCGAGGTCGCGAACACCGGCGACCGGCCGATCCAGGTCGGCAGCCATTATCATTTCTTCGAGACCAATCCGGCGCTCGCCTTCGATCGCGCAAAGAGCCGCGGCATGCGGCTCGATATTCCGGCGGGCAGCGCGGTGCGCTTCGAGCCTGGGCAGTCCCGCACCGTGCGACTGGTGCCGTTTCGCGGCGCGCGGCGGGTCGTCGGATTTCGCCAGGCGGTGATGGATGCGCTCGATCGCGCGCCACCCGCCGGAGGCGCGACGCCGCCATGAGCTACAGCATCAACCGCGCCGCCTATGGCCAGATGTACGGACCCACCACCGGCGACCGGCTTCGCCTCGCCGACACCGACCTCATCCTCGAAGTCGAGCGCGATCACACGATCTACGGCGACGAAGTGAAGTTCGGCGGCGGCAAGGTGATCCGCGACGGCATGGGCCAGTCACAGCTGCCGCGCGCCGCCGGCGCGGTCGACACCGTCATCACCAACGCCGTGGTGCTGGACCATTGGGGGATCGTCAAGGCCGATGTCGGTCTTCGCGGCGGCCGCATCGCCGGCATCGGCAAAGCCGGCAATCCCGATATCCAACCCGGCGTCGATATCGTCATCGGTCCCGGTACCGAGATCATCGCCGGCGAAGGCAAGATCCTGACCGCGGGCGGCATCGACAGCCACATCCACTTCATCTGCCCACAACAGATCGAGGAAGCGATCGCGAGCGGCGTCACGACCATGATCGGCGGCGGCACCGGTCCCGCCACCGGCACCAACGCCACGACCTGCACGCCCGGGCCTTGGCACCTGGCGCGTATGCTTCAGGCGGCCGAGGGCTTGCCGGTCAATCTCGCTTTCGCCGGCAAGGGCAATGCGAGCGAGCCCGAGGCGCTGATCGAGCAGATCCGCGGCGGCGCGGCGGCGTTGAAGTTGCACGAGGATTGGGGAACGACGCCGGCCGCGATCGATTGCTGCCTCAGTGTCGCCGACAAGATGGACATCCAGGTGATGATCCATACCGACACGCTCAACGAATCCGGCTTCGTCGAGGACACGATCGCGGCCTTCAAGGGCCGCACCATTCACGCCTTCCACACCGAAGGCGCGGGCGGCGGCCACGCGCCCGACATCATCAAGGTCGCGGGCCTCGCCAACGTCATTCCGTCCTCGACCAATCCGACACGGCCCTTCACCGTCAACACGGTCGAGGAGCATCTCGACATGCTGATGGTGTGCCATCATCTCGATCCCGCGATCCCCGAGGATATCGCCTTTGCCGAAAGCCGCATCCGGCGCGAGACCATCGCCGCCGAGGATGTGCTCCACGATCTCGGCGCCTTCTCGATCATCGCTTCCGACAGCCAGGCGATGGGACGCGTTGGCGAGGTCATCATCCGCACCTGGCAGACCGCGCATAAGATGAAGACGCAGCGCGGCCGCCTGCCCGAGGAGACCGGCGACAACGACAACTTCCGTATCCGCCGCTATGTCGCCAAATACACGATCAACGCCGCGATCGCGCAGGGTCTGGGTCACGAGATCGGATCGATCGAGGCGGGCAAGCTCGCCGATCTCGTGCTGTGGTCGCCGGCCTTCTTCGGCGTGAAGCCCGACCTCATCATCAAGGGCGGCAGCATCGCGCATGCGCTGATGGGCGACCCCAACGCCTCGATCCCGACGCCGCAACCCGTCCATCAACGACCAATGTTCGGCGCGCTCGGGCGTGCGCTGACCGAAAGCTGCGTCACCTTCGTCTCGCAGGCAGCACTCGACGACGAGATCGGCCGGCGTCTCGGCCTGTCGCGCCGCCTCGTTGCGGTCAAGAACACGCGCGGCGGCATCGGCAAGGCGGCGATGCGACTGAACGATGCGACGCCCAAGATCGAGGTCGACCCCGAAACTTACGAGGTGCGCGCCGACGGCGTGCTGATGACTTGCGCGCCGGCAGCAACACTGCCCTTGGCGCAGCGCTATTTTCTCTTCTGAGGAGGAATCCATGCGACGCGCCAGCGCGGCAATCGAAGGCCCCCAAATCGATCCCAAGCGGATTGTCGACCGAGTCGCGCTCGACCACGACCATCGCTTCCGCCGTCGCCTCGTGCTGCGCACCGTCGGCGGCGACGAGGTTCTGCTCGACCTCGCCGAGGCGCGCCATTTGAGACACGGCGACGGGCTGCTCCTCGATGGCGGCGGCGTCGTGCTGGTCGAGGCGCTGCCCGAGCCACTGCTCGAAATCCGCGCCGCGAGCCCGGCCGCGCTGACGCGGATCGCCTGGCATCTCGGCAATCGGCATTTGCCGACGCAGCTCGGCCCCGATTGGCTGCGCATCCGCGTCGATCACGTCATCGCCGCGCTCGTCCGCCACTTGGGCGGCAGCGTGACACCGCTGCGCGCGCCTTTCGACCCGGAAGGCGGCGCCTATGGCGAGAGCGTCGCCGCGCCGCATCGTCATGCTGCGGCGCATGCGGCTGGGCATGAGCACGTCCATGAGCACGGATGACGGCGCGCTCTATCATCTGCTGACCTGGCTGTCGCCGTCCTATCCGGTCGGCGCCTTCGCACATTCGAGCGGGATCGAATGGGCGGTCGAGGCCGGCTGGATCACCGATCGCGCTTCGCTCGAAGCCTGGCTCGATTGCGTCGTGACCGCGGGCGCCGCCTGGAACGACGCGGTGTTGTTCGTTTACGCCTATCGCACGGCTTTGGCCGGCGACCACGCCGCGCTCGCTGACGTGGCCGCGCTCGCGGCGGCCGCGCATCCGGCGCTGGAACGGCGCCTCGAATCACTGGCACAGGGCGAAGCCTTTCGCCGTATCGCCTTGGCGACGGTGCCGGAGCCCCAAGCAGCGGCACTGGCCGATTGTCCGGCCGATCACCTCGCCTACCCGGTCGCGGTCGCGAGCCTCGCCGCCAGCCATCGGATCGCGCTAAGCGCCGCGCTTACCGCCTATCTCCATGCGCTGATCGCCAATCTCGTCTCCGCCGCCCAGCGCCTCGTGCCGCTCGGCCAGACCGACGGACAGAAAGCGATGCTCACCCTCGCGCCGATCGTGGCGCACGCGGTCCAACGCGCTATCGCCTTGCCGCCGGGCGATCCGTTTGCCGCTCTTGGCAGCGCCACCTGGAACGCCGATCTCGCGGCGATGGCACACGAAACCCAATATACGAGGCTCTTTCGCACATGACCTCCTCCAGCTCAGGCCCGTTGCGCATCGGCATCGGCGGTCCCGTCGGCTCGGGCAAGACCGCGCTCATGGACGCTTTGTGCAAGGCGTTTGGCGCGCGCTACGACATCGCCGCCATCACCAACGACATCTACACGAAAGAAGACGCGGAATTTCTACTCCGCGCCGGTTCGCTCGCGTCCGACCGCATCATCGGCGTCGAGACCGGCGGCTGCCCACACACCGCGATCCGCGAAGACGCATCGATGAACCTCGCCGCGGTCGCAGAGATGCGCCGCCGCTTTCCCGGCCTCGATCTCGTTCTGATCGAATCCGGCGGCGACAATCTGGCCGCGACCTACAGTCCGGAGCTCGCCGATCTCACCATCTACGTCATCGACGTATCCGCCGGCGACAAGATCCCGCGGAAAGGCGGCCCGGGCATCACCCGCTCCGACCTTCTCGTCATCAACAAGATCGATCTCGCGCCCTATGTCGGGGCGAGCCTCGAGGTGATGGAGCGCGACGCGCGACGGATGCGCGGCGAGCGGCCTTTCGTCTTCACCAATATCCGCGCCGGCCAGGGCGTCGACGCGGTGGCGCGCTTCATCGAAACGGTCGGTGGCCTCAATGTTGCAAGAGCCGCTCTATCGTGAGATAGAGGATCTTGCCCGAGGAGCACACCATGAATAGTAGGTCCATCGCACCACCCAACAAGATTTACCGCGTTCTCGACCATCCTCGGTGCTGAGCCGAACTCGGCCGCGCGCCGCGTCGTGAGTCCGGCCTTCGCCTTTTGGGGCGCGAAGCCGGCGGGTTGCCCCGCCGGCAGGCCAGGACGCGCGCGATGAACGCGCGCCAGCGCATCGTCCTCGAGCGGCGGCAATACAATCAATGGGCCGCCGACCAGACGCTCGAGGACTACGCGTTGCGCTTCACCGCGTCGCGGGCGCGACGCGCCTCGTTCCTCGTCGGCAATACCGCGCTCGGCGCCATCTCGTTCCTCGCCTGTGAGGCGATCGGCGGCACGGTCACCATGACCTTCGGCTTTTCGAACGCGGTCGCCGCGATCGTCGCCGTCGGCATCCTCGCCCTGCTGGTCGGCATGCCGATCAGCTATTACGCCGCGAAATTCGGGGTCGATATCGATCTGCTCACCCGCGGCGCAGGCTTCGGCTATCTCGGCTCGACCGTCACCTCGCTGATCTATGCCTCCTTCACCTTCCTGCTGTTCTCGATCGAAGCCAGCATCATGTCGGTGGCGCTGCAAATGTGCCTCGGCATTCCGCTGCCGATCGCGCATATCATCAGCTCGCTGGTGGTGATCCCAATCGCGGCCTATGGCATTCGCATCATCAGCCGACTGCAACTCGCCACCCAGCCGATCTGGCTGATCCTCCAATTCGCGCCGCTGGTCTATATCGCCTTCCGCGGCCGCAGCGAGCTCGCCGAATGGACCCACTATGCCGGCACGCGCGGCAGCCCGGACGGCTCGGTCAACATTCTGCTCTTCGGCATGGCCGCGTCGATGCTGCTCTCGCTGCTGCCGCAGATCGGCGAGCAGGTCGACTATCTCCGCTTCCTGCCTGCGCGCAAGCGCGGCAATCACTGGGGCTGGTGGATCGCGCTGCTGGCAACGGGCCCAGGCTGGATCCTGATCGGCGGGCTGAAGCTCGCCGCCGGCTCCTTCCTCACCTTTCTTGCCCTGAAGCACGGCGTACCGGCCGAGAGCGCAGCGCAGCCGGCCGAGCTCTATCGCATCGCCTTTTCCGAGATATTCCAATCGCCGGGCGTCGCCCTGGCGCTCACCGGCATCTTCATCGTCACCTGTCAGATCAAGATCAACGTCACCAACGCCTATGCCGGCTCGATCGCCTGGTCGAATTTCTTCTCGCGCCTCACCCACAGCCACCCCGGCCGCGTCGTCTGGCTCGTCTTCAACGTGCTGCTCGCGCTTCTCCTCATGGAGATCGGAATCTTCCGCGTGATCGAAGGCATATTGGGTCTCTACGCCAATTTCGCCGTCGGCTGGATCGGCGCGGTCACCGCCGATCTCATGATCAACAAGCCACTGGGGCTGAGTCCGCCCTATATCGAATTCAAGCGCGCGCATCTTTACGACATCAATCCCGTCGGTGTCGGCGCGATGCTGATCTCGGTCGTGGTCTCGACCTGCCTTTTCTTCGGCCTGCTCGGGCCGGTGCCGCAGGCCTTGAGCGCCTTTGTCGGCCTCTTCATCGCCTTCGTCGCCGCGCCGCTCATCGCCTGGGCGACCAAGGGCCGCTATTACATCGCGCGCGCGCCGAGCGGCCTGCCCGAAGGCGCGGAGATGGTGCGCTGTTCCATCTGCGAGAACAGTTTCGAGCGCAGCGACGTCGCTTTCTGTCCCGCCTATGGCGCGCCGATCTGCTCGCTCTGCTGCACCCTCGAGGCGCGCTGCCACGACATGTGCAAGGAGAACAGCCGCATCGGCGAGCAGACGACGCTCCTACTGCGGCGCATCCTGCCACGGCGGATCGCCGATTTCGGCAAGACGCGTCTCGGCCAGTTTCTCGGCATGCAGGCGCTTTTCACGGCCGCGATCGCGATCCTGTTGACCTTCATCTATTTCGAATATTCGGCGATCGCCGGGGCCGAGCACGCGGTGATCCGCACGACGCTCCTGATCGTCTTCTTCAGCCTCTTGATCGTCGCCGGCGTCGTCGCCTGGCTGCTTGTGCTGGCGCATGAAAGCCGGCGCGCGGCGGAGGCCGAATCCGAGCGCCAGAACGTCATCCTGATGGGCGAGATCGAGGCGCATGAGCGCACCGACGCCGCGCTGCAAAAGGCGAAGGAGGCCGCCGAGGCGGCCAATATCGCCAAGAGCCGCTACATCGTCGGCTTGAGCCACGAGATCCGCACGCCGCTCAACTCGATCTTCGGCTATGCGCAGCTGATGGAGCGCGACCCGACCATGCCGACCGCCGACGCGGTTCGGGTCATTCGCCGCAGCGCCGCGCATCTCTCGAACCTCGTCGACGGGCTCCTCGACATTTCGCGGATCGAGAGCGGGACCTTGCGTCTTTATCGTGACAAGGTCCGGCTCATCGACTTCCTCGACCAGATCGTCGACATGTTCCGCCTGCAAGCCACGGCCAAGGGCATCGGCTTCCGCTACGAGAAGCCCGATCACCTGCCGCGCTTCGTTCACACCGACGAAAAGCGCCTGCGGCAGATCTTGATCAACCTGCTCTCCAATGCGATCAAATACACGATCACGGGCCACGCTGGATTGAAGATCTCCTATCGGCATCAAGTGGCTGAATTCGAAATCATCGACACCGGCGTCGGCATCCGCCCCGACGATCTGCAGAAGATCTTCGAGCCTTTCGAGCGCGGGCAAACGCCCGAGGCGCGGGCCCAGCCCGGAACCGGGTTGGGGCTTACCATCACCAAGCTCCTGACCGAGATCATGGGCGGCGAGATCACGGTGACGAGCCAACCGGGTGGCGGCAGCTCTTTCCGCGTGCGGCTGATGCTCTCGGAGGCCGCACAAACCGCCGAGGACATCGCCGTCCGCCGGCAGCCGCGCGGCTATGCCGGGCGCCGCCTCAAGGTGCTGCTCGCGGATGATGATCCCGCGCACCTCGATGTCGTGCGCCGGGCGCTGCAGCCGCTGGGGTTCACGCTGTTCACGGCGCAGGACGGCGCCAGCGCGGTGACCCTCGCCGAGCAAATCCGACCCGATGTCGCGCTTCTCGACATCTCGATGCCGGGGCGCAACGGCTGGGAGGTCGCCTCCGCCTTGCGCACGATGAAATTGCCGCGATTGAATATCATTATGGTTTCGGCCAACGCGCATGAGTACCGCGACGCCGCCTCGGGCGACACGCCGCATGACGCGTTCCTGATGAAGCCGCTCGACATCCAGCAGATGCTCGAGCGGATCGAGGTCTTGGCCGGCATCAAATGGATCGACGAGGCGCCCGCGAGCGCGGCCAAGACCGAGGACGCGGTCGCGCTCGACGATCTGCCCGAGAGTGCGTCCTATCATCTCGCCGAACTGCAACAGCTCGGCCGCATCGGCTATGTCCGCGGCATCGAGAAGAAGCTTAAGGATATGGAGAGCGAGGACGGCGCTTACGCGCCGCTCGCCACTTGGCTGCGCGGCATGGTTCGCAATTTCGAGCTCAAGAAGTTCGTCGACGTCCTCAACGCGGCCCAGCCTCATGAGTGAAGAGACCGCCCGCCGCGATCGGATACTGATCGTCGATGACAGTCCGGAAACGCTCGGCTTCCTCACCGACGCGCTGGAGCGCTCGTCCCTCACCGCGCTGGTCGCGACCGACGGCGCGAGCGCCTTAGCCTTGGTCGATCAGATCACGCCCGATCTCATCCTGCTTGACGCGGTCATGCCGGGGATGGATGGGTTCGAGACCTGCCGACAGCTGAAGCAACATAAGCGCGCCGGGCACGTGCCGGTGATCTTCATGACCGCGCTCAGCGAGACCGAGCATGTGGTCGAAGGATTGCGGGCTGGCGGCGTCGATTACGTGACCAAGCCGATCGTCGTCGACGAGTTGCTCGCGCGAATTCGCGTTCATCTCGCCAATGCGCGCATCGCCTATGGCGCGCGCACCGCGCTCGATGTCATCGGTCGTTGCCTGCTCGCAACCGACGAGGCCGGCGCTCTGCTCTGGTCGACGCCCCAGGCCGAGGCGCTGCTCAGCCAGATCGCGGCCATGCCCGGCCCCAACGCGGCGCTCCCCGAGGCGGTCGCCGACGGGCTGAACCGGCTTCGTCAGAGCCCGGCACGCACGCCCAATACGTTCACCGCGGGTGCTGGGTCGGGCGCCGTCGAATTCACTTATCTCGGCGAGACGCAGCCCAAAGAATTCCTCTACCGGCTCAGCGTGGTGGGGCCCGGCGCGCGGGAGCAGGTCCTGCGCGACGCTTATCGCCTCACCACGCGCGAGGCAGAAGTCTTGATCTGGATCGCGGCAGGGAAATCGAACCGCGACATCGGCGAAATTCTCACGATCAGCGCGCGCACCGTAAACAAGCATCTCGAACAGATCTTCGTGAAGCTTGGGGTCGAGAACCGCGCCTCGGCCGCGGCGATGGCGGTCCAGGCGCTGGCCCTGCGCGGCTAACACCTCACCCCGTTCTTTTACGGCGTGGTGCGGTAGCCGAGCTTTTCGAGCCCCTCCAAGATGTGACGCTCCAGACGGCGGCTCATCAAATAGCCGATCTGGGCGCCAGCGGGGACTCGCTGGCTGCGGCGGAGCGCGGCGGCAAAGCTCAACGACGGAAGCTGCGCGACCCAAACCAGTGCGATCAGCTCGCGCCGTGCCTCGGGCGCAAGCGCCGCCAGCGCATCGTGCAGCCGGCTGCGCTCCTCGCTCTCGAAGGCGACGAGATCGATCGCTTCAGCGCGAATAAGCGGCAAAGGCGGAATCGGGGTGCGGCCGCGCTGCTTGCGGCCGACGCCGAGATAATCGACCATTGCGCGCTCGTCGCGGCTGCGGCGCGAGGCCGCCTCGGCGATCGCCAACGCCTCGTCGGGGCTCAGCGCCGTCAACATTGCCGTTTGCCGCCCACGCCGCTCTCACCCCATCGCACCCGTCAGACACGAATTCCAACACAAAATTCGCGCGCGGTCGAGACGCGCTTCAACGTGGCTCGATCCGCCTTCCGTCGCGGTCGAAGAGATGAAGATGGCGGGAATCGAGCGAGAGGCCCACCATCGCGTCGACGCGCGGCGCGGGTTCCGTCGTATCGCGCAGTACCAGCCCCGTGCCATCGCGCAATACGACATGGACGAGCCGAGCCTCGCCGAGCTCTTCGATCCGTCCGACACGCGCCG
>JBJKPV010000044.1:0-7091 GCA_046706015.1 Allostellaceae bacterium
GCCCTCATGGGATCCACTCATTCTTCGGTTCTCCTCTCGGCTTCTTTTTGATTCGCGGACGCGAGGCGCCACGACGCAGTGGCGCGATATCTATCGCGGTGAGGCGCGAAAGCCGATTCACATAAAACAGAGAGGCGCGTGAGCGCTTCGGGCCGGGCTTGGCGAAGCGCTCAGCGCTTCGCAGCGGAAACGCCGCCGCGCCTCACATTTTACTTCACATCTTTAGGAGCCGTTTGGCGTTGCCGTTGAGAATCTTTTCCTTGTCGGCGGCGTTCAAGGAGAGCGCCTCCATCCACGCCGTGCCCGGCTTGTTGGCAACGAAGGGATAATCGACCGAGAACATCACCCGGTCGATGCCGAGCTCGGTGATGCAGCATTGCAGCGCCGGATCGGAGAAGATGCCGCTAGTGGTGATGTGGAAATGTTCGCAGAAGGTGTCGCGGAAGGCGACGCTCTTCTTCATCGTTCCGCCGCCCGCCATCGGGCGCGACTAGGCCTGGTTGATGCGCCAGAGATAGAAAGGCAGGCCTTCGCCGAGATGGCCGAGAATGATCTGCAGCTTCGGATAGGCGTCGAACACGCCCGAAAGCACCATGCGGATGCCCTGGGTCGCGGTCTCGACCGTGAAGCCCCAGCCGGCGGTGGCGAGGGCGGGGAAGTCGCCGACATATTCCTTGTAATAGGTCTCGACCACCGCCTTGTGCGGATAGCCGGGATGAAGATAGATCGGCACGTCCAGGGCCTGGGCGCGCTCATAGATCGGCCAGAAGCGCTTGTCGTCGTGAAAGACCCCGTTGGTGAGGCCGTGGATCATTGCGCCCTTGAAGCCGTATTTGGTGACCGTGCGCTCGACCTCGACGGCCGCTGACTTGGGATCGGGCGTCGGGCAGACACAGAAGGCCGAAAGGCGCTTGGGATTGGCGCGGCAGGCTTCGTTGAGCCGGTCATTAGCGCGGCGCGAGATCGCCACCGCGCTTTCCGGATCGAGCTTTTGCACCGAGGGCGCGCCATGCGAGAGCACCTGCACGTCGATGCCGGCTTCGTCCATCTCGCGGATGCGCAAGGCGCCGACATCGTCGAGGCGCTCAGCCAAATGCGCCGCACGGCCGAGCGCGGCGTCGGCGCCCTGGAACTGCGCCTTCACCTCGGGATCGTAGAAATGCTCTTCGAGGGCGATGACAAAGGGTTTTTGGGCCATGATTCCTCCGCTTGGGCTTTGCCACCCTTTCTATCAGCGGAACGCAACCCTGTCATCCCGTCGCACCCGCTTGCCGAGGCTTGCCGCGATGCCGGCCGGGTGCCAAATTCCTCGCCGCGAAAGGCGAGAACCGCGCAGCGACGCTGCCGCGGGCGGGAGCGATTCATGGACGAGGCAGCGGAGATCCGCCGTAAGCGGCTCCTCTATCAAAGCGGTCATCGCGGCACCAAGGAGAGCGATCTGCTCCTGGGCGCTTTCGCGGCCGCGCATCTTCAGGATTTCGGCCCGGCCCAGCTCGATCGCTTCGAGGCGCTCTTGGACGAGAGCGACAACGACCTCTTCGATTGGATCTCCGGGCGTGCCGCGGCGCCCGATGAGAAGATGAGCGACGTGTTGCGCCTGTTGTTGAGCTTTCGCTTCCCGGGGGCGTCGTGAGCGTGATGGCTCGCTGCAGTTCAGGCCGTGCGTCCCTCGACTTCGCTCGGGATGAGGAAATTTTGCACAAGGCATCGGTTTTAATGCCAGAAAAACTTTGGCCTCATCCTGAGCGCGAGGCTGAGCGGCGGCGAAGCCGAGCAGTCGAAGGACGCAGGATCAACGTGCAGCGATGACTCTCGACTCTCTCTTTTGCCATCCCGGCCGGCTCGAGATCGCGGCGACGCCCGAGGGGCATGACGCGTTTCTCCTCGGCGGGCTGGTCGCGCGCGGCGCGATTTCGACCTTGCTCCATGTCTGTCGCGACGACGGGCGCATAGCGCGCACGCTCCAGGCGCTGCAATTCTTCCATCCCGAGATCGAGGTCGTGGTCTTTCCCGCCTGGGATTGCCTGCCTTACGACCGCGTCTCGCCCAATGCCGAGATCACCAGCCGGCGCATCGACGCGCTGACGCGGCTGAGTGCGCCCGACGCGGCCGGCCGCCGCCGCATCGTGCTGACCACCGTCAACGCGGCGACGCAGCGCGTGCCGCCGAGGAAGCTCTTCGAGGGCCGCGTGCTGCGCTTGAAGCCCGGCGGCGAGCTCCCGACCGACCGGCTGATCGGGTTCCTGCTGCGCAACGGCTATAACCGGACAGACACGGTGCGCGAGCCGGGCGAGTTCGCGGTGCGCGGCGGCATCGTCGATCTCTTTCCCTCGGGGGCGCGCGCGCCGACGCGGCTCGATTTCTTCGGCGACACGATCGAGGGCATGCGCGGCTTCGATCCGCTGAGCCAGCGCAGCACTGGGCCGGTGGCGGAGCTGAGCCTGAAGCCGGTGAGCGAGATCCTTCTCGACGAGGCCGTGATCCATCGCTTCCGCTCGCGCAATCGCGAGCAATTCGGCACCGTCGCCGACGATGATCCGCTCTACGCGGCGGTGAGCGCCGGCCATCGCTATATCGGCATGGAGCATTGGCTGCCGCTCTTTTATGAAAGCCTCGAGACGATCTTCGACTATCTGCCCGGCGCGGCGGTGGTCTTCGATCATCAGGCCGAGGAGGTCCGCGCCGACCGGCTCGCCCCGATCGCGGATTTCTACGCCGCCCGGCGCCAGACCCGCGCGGTCAACGGTGCCGCGGTCTATCGCCCGGTCGAGCCCAAGCAGCTCTTCCTCGACGAGGCGCAATGGCAGAAGAACCTCGCGGCGCGCGCGGTCGCTCAGCTCTCGCCATTCGCGGCGGCGGGCGGTGCCGATGGCGGCGCACGGGCAGGGTTCGAGTTCTCGGCGGCGCGTGCCGATCCCAAGCGCAATCTCTTCGATGCCGTGCATGCGCGGCTGGAAGAAGAGATGCGCGGCGGCAAGCGCGTGCTCATCGCCGCTTACAGCGCCGGCGCGGCCGAGCGCCTGGGCTCGCTCATGAAGGAGCATGGCGGCGGCGAAGCGCTGCTCGTTGCCCAATGGCAGGCGTTTCGTGATCTGCCGGCGGCGACGATCGGGCTTGCCGTGCTGGCGATCGAGCATGGCTATGGCTTCGACGACACGGCGCTCGTCACCGAGCAGGACATATTGGGCGATCGCCTGTCGCGCAGCCCGCGGCGGCGCGCCAATTATGACCAGTTCGTCGCTGAAGTCTCGACTTTGGTACCAGGCGATCTTGTCGTCCACGCCGAGCATGGCATCGGCCGCTATGACGGGCTCGTCACGCTCGAAGTCGCGGGCGCGCCGCATGATTGCCTGCGGGTGCTTTATGCCGGCGACGACAAGCTCTTCGTGCCGGTCGAGAATATCGAGGTGCTGTCGCGCTACGGCTCGGAGGATTCCGCGGCGCAGCTCGACCGGCTCGGCGCGGCTTCCTGGCAGTCCCGCAAGGCGCGGGTCAAGAAGCGCATCAAGGACATCGCCGAGGAGCTGATCGCCATCGCGGCGCAGCGCCAGCTCAAGGAAGGCGAGAGCATGGCGCGGCCCGAGGGCGCCTACGAGGAATTCGCCGCGCGCTTTCCCTATCCCGAGACCGAGGATCAGGATCGCGCCATCCTCGACACGCTCACCGACATGGCCTCGGGACGGCCGATGGACCGCCTCATCTGCGGCGATGTCGGCTTCGGCAAGACCGAGGTGGCGTTGCGCGCAGCCTTTGTCGCGGCGATGAGCGGAACCCAGGTCGCGGTCGTGGTGCCGACGACCCTGCTCGCGCGCCAGCATTACCGCAGCTTCAAGGAGCGCTTCGCCGGCATGCCCTTGCGCATCGAGCAGCTCTCGCGACTGGTGAGCGCGAAGGACGCGACGGCGATCAAGAAGGACCTTGCCGAGGGCCGCATCGACATCATCGTCGGCACGCATTCTCTCCTGGGCAAGGGGATCGCATTCAAGCGTCTGGGTCTGCTCGTCATCGACGAGGAGCAGCATTTCGGCGTGACGCAAAAAGAGCGCCTGAAGCAGCTGAAAGCGAATGTCCATGTGTTGACGCTCACGGCGACGCCGATTCCGCGCACCTTGCAGCTGGCCTTGGCCGGGGTGCGCGAAATGAGCATCATCGCGACGCCGCCGGTGGACCGGCTCGCGGTGCGCACCTTCGTGCTGCCTTTCGATCCGGTGGTGGTGCGCGAGGCGGTGCTGCGCGAGCTCCATCGCGGCGGGCAGTGCTTCTATGTCGCGCCGCGCATCAGCGATCTCGACGAGGTGCAACAGCATTTGAAAGAACTAGTGCCCGAGGCGAAGGTGGCGGTGGCGCATGGCCAGATGGCGCCGAGCCGGCTCGAGGAGGTGATGACGGCCTTCGACGAGCACGCCTATGACGTGCTGCTCTCGACCAATATCATCGAATCAGGCCTCGATATCCCGAGCGCCAACACGATGATCGTTCATCGCGCCGATATGTTCGGCTTGGCCCAGCTCTATCAGCTGCGCGGACGCATCGGCCGCAGCAAGGTCAGGGCTTATGCCTATCTGACATTGCCCGAAGGCAAGATGCTGACCGAGACGGCGCAGCGCCGGCTCGAGGTGATGCAGACCCTCGACACGCTCGGCGCCGGCTTCGCGCTGGCAAGCCACGATCTCGACATCCGCGGCGCCGGCAACCTTTTGGGCCAGGAGCAATCGGGCCATGTACGCGAGGTCGGCATCGAGCTCTATCAGCAAATGCTCGAAGAAGCGGTGATCGCGGCGCGCAGCGGCGAGGCCGAGCTCGGCGCCGCAGCCGAAGAATGGACGCCGCAGATCACCATCGGCACGCCGGTGCTCATTCCCGAGAGCTACGTCGCCGATCTGCCGGTGCGGCTCGGGCTCTATCGCCGGATCGCGCAGCTCGTCGATCGCCGCGAGATCGACGCGTTCGCGGCCGAGCTCATCGACCGGTTCGGGCCTTTGCCCGAGGAGGTCGACAATCTCTTGGAGATCATCGCGATCAAGCGCCTCTGTCGCGATGCGGGCGTCGAGAAGGTCGAAGCGGGCGAGAAGGGCGCCTCAATCGCCTTCCGTCACAACCGCTTCGCCAATCCCGTGGGTCTCGTCGCCTTCCTTCAAGAGAACGCCGCGACCGCGAAGCTCAGGCCCGATCAGCGCCTCGTCATCATGCGCAACTGGGAAGACGCTAAAGAACGTCTGCGCGGCGTCAGCGCTATCTTGAAGCGCCTGGCCGCGATCGCGGCCGCGCCGCAGAGTGAATTCGCCAAGGCGCGCTGAGCCCGGCGCACCTCGCGGGCGAGACGTCTCGATCGAGCGCACCGTTAGATTGCGGCGATCGGGACCCGAAGATATGCTTGCGCCGGCTTCACGGCAGAGGAGGCAGCGCATGGCGACGCGACGGCGGGCAGCGAAGAAGGCGCCGCGCAAAGCGGCAAAAGCGAAGCAGACCGCGCGCGGAGCGAAATCGACATCCGCGCGGTCGGGCGGCGCCCATACGCAGCGCGAGGACGATCCCTGGGAGATCAATATCCCCGATCATGCCGCGCGAACCGACAGCCCGGCCTATGTCGTGGCGCGCAAGGTGATGCACGCCATCGTCGACGAGATGCGGAATTTCTATCTCGGCAGCGGGCCCTATCAGGACCATCACGGCGGCGGGCTATGGGTCAAGGATGATGACGGGTGGTTCCTGATCAAGAACCTCGCCGGTATGGAATGGAGCCAGCAATTCTGCGCGGACCCGGCCAAAGTCGACATGCTGCGGAGATTCGCGCAGCGCATCTACAAGAAATTTCCGCAATCGCTCGCGGCGTTCAAGCAGATGGGCTTTGCCGATGCCGAAACGGTGTTGAACGAGCCGATCGATTCATCCGAGAAGATCTCGCGCTGGACCGATTCGATCTTCAATGCGAGCGTGCCCTTGTCGCAGCGCCGGCATACCGGGGTGCTGAAGCCCACCGGCAAGCAGAACCAGCCCGGCCTCGAAGGCGGCGTGCACCACTATCCGACGCCGGTTACCGACATCCAGCTGTTCAAGCGCGATGATTTCCAGCTCTGGGTCGCGGATGGGGAAAATCAACTCGCCGCCGTCGTGCCGGTCGACCATCGCGGCTCCGGCGACAGCCATGTGCGCGTCGCCTTCGCCACGCCCAACACCAAGCTGCATGCGCAGCTCTTGAAGGCCGAGAAGGCGGACAAGCCGCTCATCGTCAAGGGCACGCATATGCTCGCGAAGCAGGCTTTTGCCGCGCAGAACGAAAAGGACAAAGCGGCGGCGGCCGGGCGCTGAGGCTGCGCCGCGGCGCTGGGTCTTTCATTGACCGGAAGCTGCTCCAGTGGCGCTTCCGGCTCAGCCCGCGGCGGCGGGCGCGGCGTTCTGCACGAGGTCGAAGACGGGAAGGAAGAATTCGGGCTCCTGAGCGCCCGAGACCGCATATTGGCCGGCGAAGATGAAACAGGGCACGGCATTGATGCCGAGGCGGCGGGCGTTGCGGTCCTCGGCGATGATCTCGTCGCGCTCGGCCGGACCGGCCAAAAACGCCGAGACGTCGCTGCGGTCGAGCCCGGCCTCGGTCGCGATCGCGGTCAAGCTCGCGCGGTCGCCGAGATCGCGCCCTTCGAGGAAATAGCCGCGGAAGAGGCCGTCGACCACCGCGCCGCCCAGCCCCGCCCGGCTCGCGAAGCGCACCAGGCGATGGGCGTTGCGGGTGTTGGGGCTGCGCGTGATGCGCTCAAAGGCGAAGTCGATGCCGACGCTTTCGCCCGCCTCGGCGATGGCGCGATGGATGCGCCGCGAATGCGCGCTGTCGCCGAACTTGGCGGCAATATAGGACGACCGCGTCATGCCGTCTTCCGGCATGTCGGGATTGAGCTGAAAAGGATGCCAGGTGATCTCGGGCTCGAGCCCGGGCCGCATCGCCAGCGCCTTCTCGAGCCGACGCTTGCCGATGAAGCACCACGGGCAGACCACATCCGAGACGATGTCGATATGCATCAAATCATTCTATGGCGTTTCCGGGCATGGCGCCACGTGCTAAGGATTTCGCCATGGCGGATTTCAGTCTGGCGGGG
>JBJKPV010000045.1:0-4170 GCA_046706015.1 Allostellaceae bacterium
CGGGCTCGATCGCTAAGCAGGGCGAAATGACCGGCCTTGTCACCGAGACCGGCATGAACACCTACTTCGGCAAGACGGCGCGCCTAGTGGAAAAGGCCGGCACGGTCTCGCATTTCCAGCGCGCGGTGTTACGCATCGGCAATTTCCTTATCCTGTCGACCATCGTCCTTGTGGCGGTGATTCTGGCGGTGGCGCTTCGTCGCGGCGATCCTCCGGTCGACACGCTGCTGTTCGCCCTGATCCTCACAGTTGCGGCGATTCCCGTGGCGCTCCCGGCGGTGCTGTCGGTCACCATGGCGGTCGGCGCTGAAAAGCTGGCGCGGCTCAAAGCCATCGTCTCGCGCCTCGTCTCGATCGAAGAGCTCGCCGGCACCGACGTGCTGTGCGCCGACAAGACTGGAACCCTGACCCAGAACAAGCTCACGCTTGGCGAGCTGTGGCCGGTCGCCGGTGTCAAGCGCGATGACCTGCTGCTGGCGGCGGTGCTTGCGTCGCGGCGCGACGCGCCGGACGCGATCGATGCGGCGATTCTGTCCGCCATGCCCGACGACAAGGCGGTGGTGGCCTATCGCGTCACGGAGTTCCGACCATTCGATCCAGTGATCAAGCGCGCAGAGGCCGCGGTCGAGACGGACGATCGGCACTTCCGCGTCGTCAAGGGCGCGCCGCAGGTCATCGTCGATCTGTGCCAGCCTGGCGAGCAGGAGCGGCGCGCCATCGCTGCCCAGGTCGAGGCCGATGCCGCCAAGGGCTATCGCACGCTCGGCGTCGCGCGGCAGGAGGGCAAAGCGGGCTGGCAGTTCCTCGGCATCTTGCCGCTGTTCGATCCGCCGCGCGAGGATGCGGCTGTCACGATCGAGCGGGCGGAGCGCATGGGCCTCGACATCAAGATGGTGACGGGCGATCACGTCGCGATCGCGCGCGAGATCGCCGGTACGCTCAAGCTCGGCCAGAACATCGTCCCCGCCGATAAGGTCTTCACCAAGGAAGGGGCCGCGCTCGATCCCGCCGCTGTCGAGGCCGCCGACGGCTTCGCCCAGGTCTTTCCGGAGCATAAATACGCCATCGTCAAGGCGCTGCAAGCGCGCAATCACATCGTCGGCATGACGGGCGACGGCGTCAACGACGCGCCGGCCTTGAAGCAGGCGGATATCGGCATCGCCGTCTCCGGCGCGACCGACGCCGCGCGTGCCGCAGCCGATCTGGTGCTCACCGCGCCGGGTATCTCCGTCATCACCACCGGCATCGAGGAGGCGCGGCGCATCTTCGAGCGGATGACCAGCTACGCGATCTACCGCATAGCCGAGACCGTCCGCGTGCTGCTGTTCATGACGTTGTCGATCATCCTGTTCAATTTCTATCCCGTCACCGCCGTCATGATCGTGCTGATCGCGCTGTTGAACGACATTCCGATCATCATGATCGCCTACGACAATGCGCCGGTGGCCGAGCGCCCGGTGCGCTGGGACATGCCGACGACGCTCACCATTTCGATACTGCTGGGCTTGCTCGGCGTGATCGCGTCGTTCAGCCTGTTCTGGATCGCCGAGCTTTATCTGCATCTGCCGCGCCCGATGATCCAGACGCTAATTTTTCTCAAGCTCACCGTCGCGGGCCACCTGACGATCTTCCTGACTCGCAACAAGGGCGCGATCTGGCAGCGCCCGTGGCCGAGCTGGGGCCTTTTCCACGCCGCCTGGACTACCAAGCTGCTGGGGACGCTCGCCGCCGTCTATGGCTGGTTCATCACGCCGATCGGCTGGCGCTACGCCGGCCTCGTCTGGGCCTATGCGCTGATCTGGTGGTTGATCAACAGCGCGTGCAAGATCGTGGCCTATCGGCTGCTCGAACATCGTGCGCCGCGCCAGGCCGCGCATCTCGCGCGCGTCGAGAGCTGGCTTACCCGGCACGTCCCGCATTCGTGAGCATTGGCCAATGGCGAAGAAAACACTCGCGAAATCCGCCGAGCTGCGCTTACTGAGCGTGTCGGCCTTCTGGCCGATCGCGATGACGGCGACGATGCTCGAGGAAGGCACCGAGCTCGTCGCCAAGAACCCCAAATTCGTTGAGGAGGAAATCAAGATCAACGAGGCGCGGCGGCCCAAGCTCGCGAGGCGCAATCGCGCACGTCGAGCGGCGCGCCGCCTCATGACCAGGATGGAACCCCAGCGAACCAGTTTGCGTGCGTGTTCCGAGCGGCCGTGCGTCGTCGTCGGCCGAGCGGGCTGTAGCGCCAGAACGCGAGGAGACGGCCATGTCTGATACGCGTGCTTTCCCGACGACGGATATCTCGCTCTCGGCAAAGGAGCGAGAGCTGATGGACGCGTGGTGGCGTGCCGCGAATTATCTCTCGGTCGGCCAGATCTATTTGCTCGATAACCCGCTCTTACGCGAGAAGCTTGTGCTCGAGCACATCAAGCCGCGCCTGCTCGGCCACTGGGGCACCACGCCCGGCTTGAATTTCACCTATGTGCATCTGAACCGCGCGATCAGGCGGCGCGATCTCAACATGATCTACGTCGCCGGGCCAGGCCATGGCGGGCCGGGTGTCGTCGCCAATGCGTGGCTCGATGGGACCTACAGCGAGGTCTATCCTCATGTCTCGCCCGACGCCAGGGGAATGCAGCGCTTGTTCAAGCAATTCAGCTTTCCCGGCGGGATTCCGAGTCATGCGGCGCCGCAGACGCCCGGCTCCATTCATGAAGGTGGCGAGCTCGGCTATGCGCTCGCCCACGCCTACGGCGCCGCTTT
This sequence comes from Allostellaceae bacterium, assembly GCA_046706015.1. Taxonomy (GTDB): domain Bacteria; phylum Pseudomonadota; class Alphaproteobacteria; order ATCC43930; family CGMCC-115725; genus CAIKMD01. The sequence continues at coordinate 2,752 of JBJKPV010000045.1, forward strand.
CGACAACCCCGACCTTGTCGTCGCCTGCGTCGTCGGCGACGGCGAGGCGGAGACCGGGCCGATGGCGACGTCTTGGCACTCGAACAAATTCCTCGATCCGGTGACCGACGGCGCGGTGCTCCCGATCCTGCATCTCAACGGCTACAAGATCGCCAACCCGACGATCCTGGCGCGCATCTCGCAAGAGGAGCTGCATAATCTATTCGTCGGCTATGGCTATAAACCCTATCTCGTCGAGGGCGAGGATCCGGCGCGGATGCATCAGCTCATGGCCGAGATCCTCGACCGAGCGCTCGACGAGATTCGCACCATCCAAGACGCGGCGCGACAGGGCAGGACGACAGCGCGACCGATCTGGCCGATGATCATCCTGAAATCGCCCAAGGGCTGGACCGGGCCGAAAGAGGTCGACGGGCTGAAGACCGAGGGATTCTGGCGCGCGCATCAGGTGCCGGTCGCCGAAATGGCGACGAAGCCGGCGCATGTGAAGCTGCTTGAAGACTGGATGAGGAGCTATCGGCCGGAGGAGCTATTCGACGCCGAGGGCGCGCTGCGTCCCGAGATCGCCGCGCTTGCGCCGGTCGGCGATCGGCGCATGAGCGCCAATCCGCATGCCAATGGCGGGCTCCTGATGCGCGAGCTCGACCTGCCCGATATCGCGGATTATGCGGTCAAAGTCGAAGCGCAAGGCGCGACAAAGGCCGGGGCGACCACGGTGATGGCAGAATATCTGCGCGAGGTGATGCGCGGCAGCACGGCGCGGCGCAATTTCCGCCTCTTCGGTCCGGACGAAACCGCTTCCAATCGGCTCTCGCATGTGTTCGAGGTGACGGACCGTGCCTGGGAGGCCGCACGCTTTCCCTATGACGATCATCTGGCGCCGGGCGGACGGGTGATGGAAATCCTGTCCGAGCATACCTGCCAGGGTTGGCTCGAGGGCTATCTGCTCACCGGCCGGCACGGACTTTTCGCTTGCTACGAAGCCTTCGTCCATATCGTCGATTCGATGTTCAACCAGCATGCCAAATGGCTGGAATCCAGTCGCGAAATCCCATGGCGGCGGCCGATCCCGTCGCTCAACTATCTGCTCACCTCGCATGTCTGGCGCCAGGACCATAACGGCTTTAGCCATCAGGATCCGGGCTTCATCGACTATGTCTGCAATAAGAAGCCCGATATCGTGCGCGTTTATCTGCCGCCCGACGCCAATTCGCTGCTCTATGTCACCGATCACTGCCTGCGCAGCTGGAACCGCGTCAATGTGATCGTTGCCGGCAAGCAGTTGGAGCCGCAATGGCTCAGCCTCGACGAAGCGGCGAAACATTGTGCCGCCGGCATCGGCATCTGGGAATGGGCGAGCAATGATCGCGGCGTCGAGCCGGATGTCGTCATGGCCTGCGCTGGCGACGTGCCGACGCT
>JBJKPV010000046.1:0-8914 GCA_046706015.1 Allostellaceae bacterium
GGGGCGCCGGCCCGGCAATGTTCACTTGCTAGAGGATCCACCCCTTGAGAGCACCACCGGGCTCAAGATCTATCTCGACGGCGAGTTGGAGCGGGTCGCGGCGGCGCTGCGCCGGGTCGCCTGACCGCGGCTCAGCGCGAAGGCGGCGGTGGCGCCACCGGCTGATTCACCGGCAGACGATGCGCGCGCAAGCAGGCTTGCCGGGCGGCCTCGCGCTTGGCGTTGCCCTCTGGGGTGTGGTCGGGATACTTCTTGAAGGCCTCTTTGGCGCAATCGTCCATCTGATTCCAGATCGAGAAGTTCTGCTGCTGCTGCGAGTCGGCGCGCGCCGCGGGCGGTTTCAAGGCGATGGCGGATCCCAGCGCGACGATCGACACGAGTAGGGCAACGGAAACCGGGCGCATCACTTTACCTCCGTTCAGCTTTCGGCTGTCACGCGCCGCCACGGGCCATAGGCAGCGTACACGGCAAGGGCGAGGTAGCCGAAGTTGGGCGCGATGATCAGCAGGATCGAGTCGCGCTGCTCGCGCCGCAGCAGGCGCTGGGCGTCGATCCTGGCCGCCGCCAGGCACTTGACCGCGTCCAGGCCAATACGCTCGCCGCAGCTGCGCGCGATGAAATCATCAACCGTCGTCACGCGGCCGTCCACCCGCACCGCGTCCTTGAACTGCGGATAGAGGCGTCCGGTCATGACGATCATCCATGCCCCCGCGAGCAGCGCGAGGTACCGGGATATCGGCGAGGTTGCAGGCACGACGGCGAAGACCTCCTTGATCAATAGCGCGCCGACGCGCGGCCGTCAGGATGACAACGTCGGGCGTGGGCGGGCATTCCTGCCCGACAGACGCCGATCTTGCCCTCAGGTGATGCCGGCGGCGTGGCGCACGCTCCAAATCATCGAGCTGCGGATGAGATAAGCCTTGTGCCGGTCGCGATCGGCAGCGGTGGCGCGCAACTCGTCGAGGTTCTTCGCCCGCGCTGCGGGATCTTTCTCCTCGAGCACCTGCTTGTTGCGGATCGATTGCGCCTGGACGAAAGCGACATTGGCGGCGCGACGCTGGCGGACATAGAGATCGAGGAGGCTGTCATCCGCCTCGCCGCGACAGACCGCGGCCAGCTTGCCGCCGAGGTTGAAGGAGGCGTGCAAGGCGCCGTTGAGGCCGAATGCGCCCAAGGGGTTGTTCACATGCGCGGCGTCGCCGACGAGAAGGTATCGCCCTTGCCGGAATTCGGCGGCGACGCGCTGATGCACGCGATAGATGCCGGTGTGCTCGATGTCGTAAGGCTCGCTGCGCGGCAAGAAATGCTGCAGGCAGCGCTGGGCGAAATCATGGTCGAGCACCTCCTCGTCCGGGAGCGTCGCGTCCGTCGGGAACAGCACGCGCCATAAGCCTGGCGGGCCCTCATGCGGCATCTTGAAGATCGCGCCCCAATCGACCGGATCGGCGACATAGGCGTTGAAGGTGTAGCCGTGGGGCGCCAGATCCGGCGTGAGGCCGACGACGAGGAAACGCTCCGGCCAGGTGAAGCCCTCGAAGGCAGTGCCCATCAGATGCCGCACCGCGCTGCGCGCGCCGTCGGCGCCGATCAGATAGCGGCCGCGCACGCTCTCGATGCCGCCCGGCGTCTCGAACCGCGCGGTGACGCCGTCGGCGTCCTGGGTCGCGTCGAGAAAGCGATGCGAATGCCGCACCGTGCCGCCGAGACTCTCCAGCCGCGCCTTCAACAGCGGGGTGAGCTTGAATTGCTCGCAATGGAAGCGAAACGGGTAGGGGGTCTCGTCGGCGAGCAGCGAGAGATCCCACTCGACGATCACGCCTTCGTCGCGCCCGCGGATCTGCCAGCGCGGCACCTTGTAACCCAAGGCGAGGAAATCCTGACCGACGCCGATGCTGTCGAGCATCTCCATGGTCGGCGGATGGAACGAGCCCGCGCGCAGATCGTGCGGCAGGGATTCCTCGGCCTCGAAGACGAGCGCCGGCACGTCGCTGAGCGCCAGCTGAACCGCAACCGCAAGCCCGGCGGGGCCGGCGCCGACGATGAGAACCGGATCACGCTCAGTCAAATCTTCACCTCTCCGCGCATCCGTTATCAGAGGCGCGAGGCGACGATAGGGAGGATGCCGCCTATGTCAACCGCCGCGGCGCGGCCCGCGGCGCGTCGTCACATCGGCGGTTTGATGCCGTTTTTCTCGACGGTGACGTTGTTGGCGGCGATCGAGCCGTCAGGATGCTTGAGGGCGCGCAGGAATACCGCCTTGCCGCGCTTTAGATCGCTCATCTTGCCCGGGACGGAGGTGACGATGATCGTCCTGCGGTCCACCACGATCTGCGAGGTGCCGTTCTTGTAATCGACCGAAAGCGTCGAGCCGCTCTTGGCCTTGGCGAGGCCCTCGACATGGGCGTTCGTCATGATACTGCCGTGCTTCAGGTCCCACGGGAACTGGCCTTGCGGTGCGGCCGGCGGCAAATAGTGAATCTCGACCGCGTGCAGCTTGTTGTCCTTGCCCGGCATCGAGGTCACGCCCACATAATCGCCGGGCTTGATGTCAGCGAGCTTCTTGCGCACCAGGGTCCGCACGGCGGCGTTGGGTGCCAGCATCACGGTGACCGTCTTGCCGCCTGCCTCCTTCACCGCGAGACTATGGTCCGACAATTTCGCGATCTTGCCGCGCACATTCGTCGGCGTGCCCTGCGGCGCTTGGGCCAGAGCCGGCACGGTGAAGGCCAAAAACAAAGCGGTAACGAGGAACGGTTTGGCGCGCATCAAGACCCCCCTGGCTCGATCCCGCCGCGGCGGGATTCGGTGGTGAGCTTCATACCATGATGGGGTGCGGCGCGGCAGCCAGTGCTGCGTCACTTTTGCGTTATCGCCGCGGTTGATTTTGCCGGGGCCCGCTTGTAAGCACGGCCGCCATGGCTGAGCTACCGTCTGGACTCCTTGGCGAAATTGCCAGACGGCGCACTTTCGCCATCATCTCCCATCCCGACGCGGGCAAGACCACGCTGACCGAGAAGCTCCTGCTGTTCGGCGGCGCGATCCAGCTCGCGGGCGAGGTCAAGGCGCGGGGTGAACGGCGTCGCGTGCGCTCGGACTGGATGGAGGTCGAGCGCGAGCGCGGCATCTCGGTGAGCTCGGCGGTGATGAGCTTCGAGCATGATGGGCTCGCCTTCAACCTGCTCGATACGCCCGGGCACCAGGATTTCAGCGAGGACACCTATCGCACCCTCACCGCCGTCGACAGCGCGGTGATGGTGCTGGACGCGGCGCGCGGCATCGAGGCCCAGACCCTGAAGCTCTTCGAGGTCTGCCGGCTGCGCGACGTGCCGATCATCACCTTCGTCAACAAGCTCGATCGCGAGGGGCGCGATCCGTTCGATCTGATGGACGAGATCGAGCGCCGTCTTGCGCTCGATGTCGTGCCGGCGAGCTGGCCGATCGGCATGGGCCGGGATTTCGTCGGCACCTACGATCTCTTCCATGACGCGCTGCTGCTGTTCGCGCGCGGTGAAGGCGAGCGTGTCACCGAGCCGGTGCGTTGCGCCGGGCTCGACGATCCGAAGCTCGGCGAGTAGCTGCCGGCTGACGCGCTGAAGAAGCTGCGCGAGGAGGTCGAGATGGCGCGTACCCTGATGCCCGCCTTCGATCTCGAGGCCTATCGGCAGGGCCATATGACGCCCGTCTTCTTTGGCAGCGCGCTCAACAATTTCGGCGTGCGCGAGCTGATGCGCGGCGTCGGCGATCTGGCGCCAAGCCCGCGCCCGCAGCCGGCGCTGCCACACCCGATCATGCCCGATTCGCCGCGCGTCACCGGCTTTGTCTTCAAGGTGCAGGCGAATATCGACCCGCAGCACCGCGACCGCGTGGCCTTCCTGCGGCTGTGCTCGGGGCGGTTCCGCCGCGGCATGAAGTTGAGGCACTGCCGCAGCGGCAAGACGATGAGCATCCAGGCGCCGGTTCTGTTCCTGGCGCGCGAGCGCAACCTCGCCGAGGAGGCTTGGCCCGGCGACATCATCGGCATTCCCAATCACGGCACCTTGCGCATCGGCGATACGCTCACCGAGGGCGAGGACGTCCGTATCACCGGGATCCCGAGCTTCGCGCCCGAGATCCTGCGCCGCGTGCGGCTCGAGGATCCGATGAAATCGAAGCATCTGAAGCGCGCGCTGGAGCAGCTCGCCGAGGAAGGCGTGACGCGGGTCTTCAGGCCCTTGGTCGGCGGTGATTGGATCGTCGGCGTGGTCGGCGCGCTCCAGCTCGACGTCCTCGCCGCGCGCATCAAGAGCGAATACGAGCTCGGCGTGCGCTTCGAGCAAAGCCAGTTCGAAAGTGCGCGCTGGCTCACCGGGCCGGCCGAAGAGTTGAAGCGCTTCGAGGATGCGCACCGCTCACTGATGGCCGAGGATCACGACGGCGTCAAAGTCTTCATGGCGCGCAACGCCTGGGATCTCGATCGGATGACCAAAGACTGGCCCACGCTCGGCTTCGCCGCTACGCGCGAGCAGGGCGAGACCGCGCTCGCCGACAAAACCGTGTGAATTCCGCGTCATTTTTGCGAGGATCGGGCGCGAGCCGTTCGTCTTGATGAAGCGAGCCAGGGCCCCATGACCCGTCTTTCCGTCCTCGATCAATCACCAATCCGCGCCGGCGGCACGGCTGCGCAGGCGATCGCCGAGACGGTCGAGCTGGCGCGTGCCTGCGAGCGGCTCGGCTATCACCGCTATTGGGTCGCCGAGCATCATTCATCCGAGGGGCTGGCGGGCGCCGCGCCCGAAATTCTCGTCGGCCGGCTTGCCGGGGCGACGACGCGCATGCGCATCGGCACTGGCGGCGTCATGCTCTCGCATTACAGCGCGCTCAAGGTCGCCGAGCAGTTCCGCATGCTCGAGACGCTTTATCCCGGCCGCATCGATCTCGGCATCGGCCGCGCCCCGGGCAGCGATTATGTCACGGCGCGCGCGCTGGCGCATGGGCCGGGCGCGCTCGGCATCGAGGAATTCCCGCGCCAGATCCAAGATCTGCTGGCCTATCTGCGCGATGCGATTCCCGACGGCCACCCTTTCGCCGGGGTCAGCGCGCAGCCGCGCGGTGCGACCGCGCCCGAGCTCTGGCTTTTGGGCTCGAGCGATCAGAGCGCCGCCTACGCCGCCTATTTCGGCTGCGCCTTTTCCTTTGCGCATTTCATCACCGACCGGTTCGGTCCGGAGATCATGGCCGCCTATCGCAAGCAGTTCCGGCCTTCGATTTGGTACGACAAGCCGGAGGCCAGTATCGGTGTCGCCGCGATCTGCGCCGAGAGCGAAGCGGAGGCCGATCGGCTGGCGCTCTCGCGCGACCTCTCGCGGCTGCGCATGGATCAGGGGCTGCGCGGACCGGTGCCCTCGGTCGAGGAGGCCGAGGCTTATGACTATTCGCGCGAGGAGCGGCTGCGCATCGCCTTCAACCGCCAGCGGCAGGTGATCGGCGATCCGGCGCAATGCAAGGAGAAGCTCCTGGCTCTCGGCGCCGTCTACGGCATCGACGAGTTCGTGATCGTGACCATCACCTACGATTTCGCGGCGCGGCTCAAATCCTACGAGCTGCTGGCGCGCGAATTCGGCCTGACGCCGCGCGCCTAGACCATGATTCACGCCCCGATGGAAACGGACGTTTCCATTTGATGCGATCTTGGTCTAGCCGCGCGAAGGCGGCCGCTCGATATCGATGATCTCGCCGCGCCCAGCCGCGCGCAGCTTTTCCGCCGCCTGGCGAAGCTGCAGATAGGCCTTGATGCTCCATGGGATCGAGGCGAGGTAGAGAAGCCCGATCACCAACAAGGTCGCCCACGGCTCGGTGGTGGCGAGCGCCGCGAGCGCGACGAGGACGAGGAGCATCCCCAGCACCCAGTCGCGTGGCACGTGAATGCGCTTCATCGAGAAGGTCGGAACCCGGCTCACCATCAGTCCTGCGACCGCTGCCAGGACGATGGCGCTGAGCCAGGGCGTGCGGAATCCCTCCCAGCCGAACTCGAATTGCAGCAGCATCGGCAAGAGCGCCAAACCGGCGCCGGCGGGCGCGGGCACGCCGGTGAAGAAATTATAGGCGTAGGAGGGGAGCTCGGCGCCGATCTGGGTGTTGAAGCGCGCCAGGCGTAAGGCGCAGCACACGGCGAAGAGCAGCGCCACCATCCAGCCGATGCTGGTGAAGCTGTGCAAGGTCCAGACATAGACGAGGATCGCCGGCGCCACGCCGAAGCTGACGAAATCCGAGAGCGAATCGAGCTCGGCGCCGAATTCCGAGGTGCCTTTCAAGAGCCGCGCGATACGGCCGTCGATGCCGTCGAGAATGCCGGCGATCAGGATCGCGACCACGGCCTGGTGGTAATTGTCGCCGACCGCGAGGCGGATCGCCGTCATGCCGGCGCACAGCGCGAGCAGGGTCAGGATGTTGGGGATCATCCGGTTGAAGGAAAGGCTGCGGATCGGCCGGACGCGCAGGCGGCGGCGCGGCATGTCAGTGCTCCGTCCCGCGGCGCGGCGGCTCGCTGCCGCGCGCATCGGCGAGCACGGTCTCGCCGCCGAGCGCGCGCTGGCCCGCGACGGCGAGCACCGACCAGCCGAGCGGCAGATAGACCTCGGCGCGGCTGCCGAAACGGATGAGGCCCATGCGTTGGCCGGCGATCACGTCTTCGCCCTCGCGCAGGTTGCACACGATGCGGCGCGCGACGAGGCCGGCGATCTGGACGACGCCGATATCCCCATCCGCGGTCGAAAGCTTGGTTGCCATGCGTTCATTGTCGAGGCTCGCCTTGTCGAGACTCGCATTGAAAAATTTACCGCTGGTATACGCAAGCCGCACAACGTGCCCGGCCATGGGGGTGCGGTTCACATGGACGTCGAGCACGCTCATGAAGATGGCGATCCGGCGCCGCTTCTCGGGCCCGAGCTCGAGCTCGGGCGGCGGCGGTGCCTCGTCGACCATGATGATGAGCCCGTCGGCCGGCGCCAGCACCAGGCCGTCGCGCTGCGGGCTCACCCGCCACGGGTCGCGAAAGAAATAGACGCACCAGAGCGTCGCCACGACGCCGAGCCAGCCGAGCGGCGCCGCCACCCAGAACAGGATCAGCGTGACGGCAGCGAAGATCGCGATGAAGCGCCAGCCATCGCGATGGATGGGCGCGAGTACATGCCTGAGCACAGGTGTGGCCTCCGGGCGGCCAACCTAGCGGAACCACGCCGCCGCTTCTATCGCCCTTCGCGGCGCCAGGCGAGGAAGAAGGCGCCCAGCGCCAAGATCAGCGCCAATAGGCCCGGCAGCAGCGGCGTCTCGCCGACGCCGGTGACGACGTAATCGCCGTTTTCCCGCAAGCCCAGCCAGTTGCGCCCCGCGGCGGTACGGTCGGGGCCGACCTGGCGAAGCTCCGGGATCGGCCCGGGCCCGACCCAAAAGATGCCGCCGCCCGTGGCATGGACATCGGCCGCGACCTTCTGATCGGTGGTGCGGACATCGGCGAGCTCGATCGGGTTGAGCGCGCCGGCGGCGGCGAGCGCGGTGCGCCGGCCATCGGTCACGCGATACAGCCCGCTTTCCGTCACCGCCATGGTACCAACGCTGCGCCCGCCGCGCTCGGGCACGAGGTGAAGCGTCTGCGGCTTGCCGTCGGGGCCGGTCACCTCGACCGGGCGGTCGTCCGGCTCGAGCGATTGCCGTGTCACGACGAGGCGGTTGCCCGAGACCTCGGCGCGCAGATCGTTTTCCTCGAGATCGGGCTGCTTCATCAGCCAATAGACGACGCGGCGCAGCAGGTCGGCCTGCGGCCCGCCACCCTCATAGCCGCGCGTCCACAGCCACATCTCGTCCGAGAGCAGCTCGGCGACCCGACCCTTGCCGACGCGGTCGAGGATGAGCAGCGGGTGATCGCCGAGCCCATCCATCACCACCTCGCCGTGGCGCGGCTGCGCGTCGACGTCGAGGAACCAGCGGCCCCAGGGCGGGGTCTTGGTCGGGTCATTGGGCACGCCGGGAAGATCGGCGGTCACCGGATGGCGCGCGCCGATCGCGGTGAGGTGGGGTACGTAGCCTTGCTCGAAGGTCTGGCCGGTCGGCTCGGCCGGCAGGATCGCGCCCAAGGGCGTGCGATAGAGGCTGTCGGGCGAGGCGAAGCCGGGCCCCGCCGCATCGAGGAACGCGCCGCCATTCTCGACATAGCGCGCGATGTTCTCGAGATAGGCCGAGGGCAGCACGTTCATTTGCTTGTAGCGGTCGAACACGATCAGGTCGAACTGGTTGAGCTTCTCGTCGAAGAGCTCGCGGATCGGGAAGGCGATGAGCGAGAGCTCGCGGATTGGCGTGCCGTCCTGCTTCTCGGGCGGGCGCAGGATGGTGAAATGGATGAGATCGACCGAGGGATCGGATTTGAGGATGTTGCGCCAGGTTCGCTCGCCCTGATGCGGCTCGCCGCTGACGAGCAGAACCTTGAGGCGGTCGCGCACGCCGTTGATGACGAGCGCGGCGCGGTTGTTGTCGAGCGTCAGCTCGTGCGGTCCACGCGCGACCTCGAGCTCGAGCACGTTGGGGCCGCCATGATCGATCGGCACGGTGATTGGTACGTCGCGGTCGATCGGCACGGTGCGGATGACCGGCGAGCCGCCGTCCTTGCGCAAGGTGAGGCGGGCCTCGCCGCTGCCGCCGCCGGGCAGATCCTCGATCCTGATGTTCAAATGTGCGTCCTTGCCGACGAGGCCGAAGCGCGGCGCGTCCTTGACGATGAGCCGCCGGTCGGCTTCGCCCGGCTGGCCGGTCAAGAGGACGTGGAGCGGGGCGCCGATGCCCAAGCGCGCGGGCGCCGGCATGTCGTGGATCTCGCCGTCGGTGATCATGATCGCGCCGGCGACGCGCTGGCGCGGCACGTCGGCGAGCGAGCGCGCCAAGGCGG
>JBJKPV010000047.1:0-12256 GCA_046706015.1 Allostellaceae bacterium
ATCGAGGTCACGCCACTGAAATGAGTCTCGTCGCCATCCAGATGGATCCGATCGAGACGATCAATGTCGCCGCCGATTCGACCTTCGTGCTGGCGCTCGAAGCGCAGGCGCGCGGCCACCGGCTTTATCATTACCTGCCGCGCCATTTGAGCCTCATCGATGGACGCGTCGTCGCCAAGGCCCGGCGTCTCAAGCTGCGCCGCACGAAGAAGGATTTCGCCACCCTCGGCCGGTTCGAGACGCTCGATCTCGCGCGGATGGACGTGATCCTGATGCGCCAGGATCCGCCTTTTGACATGGCCTATATCACCGCGACCCATGTGCTCGAGCACCTAAGCGGAAAGGTCCTCGTGGTCAACGACCCGGCGAGCGTGCGCAACGCGCCGGAAAAACTCTTTGCCACGCATTTCGCCGGGCTGATGCCGCCGACCTTGGTCTCAAGCGACCGCGAGGCGATCTTCGCCTTCCGCCGCCACCACCGCGACATCATCTTGAAGCCGCTTTTCGGCAATGGCGGGGCCGGCATCTTTCGCGTGACGGAGAAGGACGAGAACTTCAACGCGCTGCTCGAGAATTTCGCCCAGTTCTACCGCGAGCCGATCGTGGTGCAGCGCTACCTGCCCGAAGTGCGTCAAGGCGACAAGCGCATCATCCTGGTCGACGGCGAGCCGCAAGGAGCGGTGCTGCGCGTGCCCGCCAAGGGTGAAGCACGCGCCAATCTCCATGTCGGCGGCAAGGCGCTCGAGACCAAGCTCACGCGCCGGGAGCGCGAGATCTGCGCCGCGATCGGGCCGACCTTGCGCGAGCGCGGGCTTGTCTTCGTCGGCATCGACGTGATCGGCGGCTATCTGACCGAGATCAACGTCACCTCGCCGACAGGCATCCAGGAGATCAACCGCCTCGACGGGAGCCGGATCGAGAAGCGGGTCTGGGAGGCGATCGAGCGCCGCCTCGCTTAAGCGAGGACCGCGCGGCGGGCGAGGATTGGCGGCAAATCGCCGCCCAATCACGAAATCAGAGCGATGATCGCAGCGAAACCAGATGAGCGCGGACCGGCGCGGTGGCGTCGCGACACCGGCCCGGCGAGGAGCTGCCGGCGAAGCTGCGGTCCCAGGTCTCGGCGCGGGTGAGCCGGTAGGCGCCGCGCTCGCGATAGAAGAAGAGATTCAACACGCAATCGGCGGCCCGATATTGCCACAGCTGGGCCGGCGGCTCGTCGCGCCGCAAATCGGGCTGGCCCAGAAGCGCGATGATCTCAGCGGGATGGAGCCCGGTGAGCTGATTGAGGCTGGGCAAACGCGGCGGAATGACATCGGCGACCCGGGAAACGGGGGTTGGCGCGCGGTGCTGCGGCACCGGCACACGCGAGGACAGCGTGGGCGGCGTGGCGCAGCCGCCGAGGAGGCCAGCGATCGCGACGATGGCGAGAAGAATGGGTGCCCGGCACTGCAAAACCGACATCATGTGCGCCTAACTGAGATCGCCCCGCCGTGCCGTCGCTATGCAGCCCGACCGGGCGGCGAAATCCATGCCCCACCCCCTCGTACAATAGACCACTTAACGAGCGGTTAAGAAAGACGCTTTCCGCGGCTCGCCGGGCTTGCCCCAGCGTTAAAGCTTTCTATACTCCCGCGCGTTCCCATCCCTTTAGGAATCTTTTTATGGCGACCACCCCAATCGATGTCGTCGGCATCGGCAATGCAATCGTTGACGTTCTCGCACAAGCGGACGACTCCTTCATTACTGCGGAAAAGCTCGCCAAGGGCACGATGATGCTCATCGACGAGCCGCGTGCGCACGAGCTTTACAACCGCATGGGGTCGGGCATCGAAGCTTCGGGCGGCTCCGCAGCCAATACCATCGCGGGCGTCGCCTCGCTCGGCGGGAGCGCCGCCTATATCGGCAAGGTCGCCGACGACCTTCTGGGCAAGGTCTTCGCGCATGATCTGCGCGCGACCGGCGTGCGCTATGAGACCGCGCCGCTCGCGGGCGGGCCGGCCACGGCGCGCTGTCTCATCCTGGTCACGCCCGACGCTCAGCGCACCATGAACACCTTTCTCGGCGCCTCGGTCGAGTTCCAGCCGGGCGACGTCGATCGCGATCTGGTGGCGGCGGCGCAGGTGACATATCTCGAGGGCTATCTCTTCGACCGGCCGCTGGCCAAGGCCGCCTTCCGCCAGGCCGGCGAGATGGCGCACAAGGCCGGACGCAAGGTGAGCCTGACTCTGTCCGATCCCTTCTGCGTCGATCGCCACCGCGCCGATTTCCGCGAGCTGATCCGCGGCCATGTCGATATCCTCTTCGCCAACGAGGCCGAGATCTGCTCGCTCTACGAGACCAAGGATTTCGAGCAGGCCGCCGCCGCGGTGCGCGGCGAAGCCGAGATCGCGGTGCTGACGCGGAGCGAGAAGGGCGCGACGGTGGTCACCGCCAAGGACCGCGTCGCCGTGCCGGCCGCGCCGGTCGCTCGCGTCGTCGACACGACCGGCGCCGGCGATCTCTTCGCCAGCGGCTTCCTCTATGGCTTCACGCGCGGCAAGGAGCTCGCGCATTGCGCCAAGCTCGGCGCGCTCTGCGCCGCCGAGATCATCTCGCATTTCGGCGCACGGCCGGAAGTGAAGCTCAAGGAACTGGCGGCGAAGGCGGGTCTGGCCTAAGACAAAATCCGCATGGATATCCGTAACATCGCGATTATTGCCCATGTCGACCACGGCAAGACGACCTTGGTCGACCAGCTGCTGCGCCAGAGCGGAACCTTTCGCGCCAATCAGCAGGTGATGGAGCGCGCGCTCGATTCGAACGATCTCGAGCGCGAGCGCGGCATCACCATTCTTGCCAAATGCACCTCGGTGCAATGGCAGGAGACGCGCATCAACATCGTCGATACGCCGGGCCATGCGGATTTCGGCGGCGAGGTCGAGCGCATCTTGAGCATGGTCGACGGCGTGCTCGTGCTGGTCGACGCGGCCGAGGGGCCTATGCCGCAGACGAAATTCGTGGTCGGCAAGGCCCTGCGCCAAGGGCTGCGTCCGATCGTCGTCATCAACAAGATCGACCGTTCGGATGCGCGCCCGATCGAGGTCCATAACGAGATCTTCGATCTCTTCGCCGCGCTCGACGCCAATGACGACCAGCTCGACTTCCCGACGCTCTATGCGTCGGGCCGCTCGGGCTGGGCGGTCGCGGACCTGAAAGACGAGCGCAAGGACCTGGTGCCGCTTTTCGATCTGATCCTGCGCCATGTGAAGCCGCCCGACGCCGACGCCGACGCGCCTTTCGCCATGCTGGCAACGACGCTCGAGAACGATCCCTATCTGGGGCGCGTGCTCACGGGGCGCATCCATAGCGGGATCGCGCGGGTCAACATGCCGGTCAAGTCGCTGTCGCGCGACAACAATGTAATCGAGAGCGCACGCCTGACGAAGCTCTTGGCGTTCCGCGGCTTGGAGCGACGCCCGGTCGACGAAGCCGCGGCCGGCGACATCATCGCGATCGCGGGACTTGCGCAGACCACGGTGGCCGACACGATCTGCGCGCCCGAGGTCGAAGCCGCGCTGCCGGCGATCCCGGTCGATCCCCCGACCTTGGCCATGACCTTCAGCGTCAATGACTCGCCGCTGGCCGGCCGCGAGGGCAGCAAGGTCACATCGCGCATGATCGTCGAGCGCTTGAGGCGCGAGGCCGAGGGCAATGTCGCGATCCATGTGCGCGAAAGCGAGGAGCGCGACGCGGTCGAGGTCGCCGGCCGCGGCGAACTCCAGCTTGGCGTTCTGATCGAGACCATGCGCCGCGAGGGCTTCGAGCTCGCGATCTCGCGCCCGCGCGTCCTCTACAAGACCGACCCCGCCACCGGACAGCGGCTTGAGCCGGTCGAAGAAGTAGTGATCGATCTGGACGAGCCCTATGCCGGGATCGTGGTCGAGAAGATGTCGATGCGCAAAGGCGAGATGCAGGAGATGCGCCCGACCGGCGGCGGCAAGCTGCGTCTCGTGTTCCTCGCGCCGACGCGCGGCCTCATCGGCTATCTCGGCGAGTTCCTGACCGACACGCGCGGCACTGGGGTGATGAGTCGGCTCTTTCACGGCTACGGACCGTGGCGCGGGCCGGTCGAAGGCCGCCGTAACGGCGTCCTGATCTCGACTGCCAGCGGCGAGGCCGTGGCTTATGCCCTGTGGAACCTCGAAGAGCGCGGGCCGATGTTCATCACGCCCGGCACGCGCGTCTACGAGGGCATGATCATCGGCGCGCATACGCGCGAGAACGATCTCGACGTCAATCCGACCAAGGGCAAGCAGCTCACCAATATCCGCACGAAGGCCGCCGACGAGGCGATCCGGCTGACGCCGCCGATCCTCATGAGCTTGGAGCAGGCCATCGCCTATATCGCCGATGACGAGCTGGTCGAGGTTACGCCGCAATCGATTCGTTTGCGCAAGCGCTTTCTCGACCCCAACGAGCGCAAGCGCGAAAGCCGCAAGGCCGAGGCCGGCTGACGCGCTGTGCCGCCGCGAGACGGTCACCGCCCCTTGACGCGCGGTGATACCGCGCCCCAGATTCACTCACGAGGAGACGGTTGGCTTGGCGGGCCGTGCGGGCCCATCGGCGGCCACCAAGCTGCGCAGATCATAACCCGTTCTCAGAGGCTTGCGCTGCGATGCGCGAGCAGGAGGCGATGCGATGTCCGACTCGCCCGCGACGAAGCAGCATATTCTCGTTCTCGAAGATGACGAAGCCTATGCGAAGCTCGTGACCCGGATGCTGGAAGGCGCCGGATTCCGGGTCACGACGGCGAGGGATTTCGTCACGGCTCTGCCGACAATCGAGGGCAACGAGCATGTCGATCTGCTTCTGGCCGACATCAACATGCCGCCCGGGACGCCACACGGCCTCGCGATCGGGCTGATGGCGCAGAGCAAGCGAAGCGACATCAAGGTCATCTATATGAGCGGCTCGGCCGATCCTGCGGAGATCGCCCGCTTCGCTCCGCAGGCCCGCATCCTGCCCAAGCCCTTCACGGCGGCGGATCTGGTCGCCGCCATCAAGGAAACGCTCTCCGCGACGGCAACGCAGGAAGAAGCGGGGCGCCGCTGACCCGTTATAAAGCGAGACGGCGCGCCATGTGAGGCGCGCCATCTCATCTTGCCGTCGAGCGATCGCTCAGTGAACGAGCGGACGAAGATAGGGGTTGTGCTCGACCATCGGGAGCTTCTCCACCCAGCCATCGAGGCCGACGACGTGGCCCGCGCGCACTGCCATCAGGTAGACGATCAGCACGGCATAGACGATGTGCTCATCAAGGAGAAAATTGAGCGGCGAACTCACATAAGGGAAATCGAGGTGAGCCGACCAATAGACCAGCATCAAGGCGATGCCGAAGACCCCGCTTACGCGTACCATCAGGCCCGAAACAAGCGACAGGCCGATCAGCAGGTGGCCCCATTTGACGCAGAAATCGATCAGCGGCATCAGCGACGAGGCCGCGAACGGACCGTAGATGCCGTGAAAGGTCTTGGTGTGCGCGAGGAAGGTCGCGGCGGTCCAGTGCGGCTCGACGAAGATCTGGGTGAATCCGGCATAAAGAAAGACCCAGCCCATGGCAACGCGGAAAAACAGGATGAGGCTCCGATGCAGGGGGGTTTCAAGCGACGTGGCATTGTTGAAGGCGGTGTTCATGGCGGTCTCCGTTGTCTTTCGGTGGCCCGCATTATGCGCGGCACTGCTTGCGGGTATTTGACTCAGATCAAGCGAAGACGTCCGGATTTATACGTATTCCGCGCCCCCCCTCTCGCCTTCTCAGGCGCGGGGCTTTGAGCTAAGGTCGCGGCGGCTTTGCCCGCCTGTTCAAACAATTCGTGGATCGCGCCATGCTTCGAGCCGCCGCAATCGTCGCTTTCGCGGTCGCCATCATCCTTAACCTAGGAGGTCCCGTGAGCGCCGCCGATCTCGAAAATACCATCTATCTCGATGTGCCGAAGGGCCGTGTCGTCATCGAATTGCGCCCCGATCTCGCGCCCAAGACCGTCGCTCGCATCAAGGAGCTGACGCGGCGCGGCTTTTATGACGGTCTCGCCTTTCACCGTGTCATCGACGGCTTCATGGCGCAAACCGGTGATCCGCGCGGTGACGGCACCGGTGGCTCGGGCCAGAAATTGAAGGCCGAGTTCAGCCAGGCGCATTTCCTGCGCGGCACGGTCGGCATGGCGCGCGCGCAAGACCCCGACAGCGCCGACAGCCAGTTCTTCATTTGCTTCGCGCCGGCGCCATTCCTCGACGGCAAATATACGATCTTCGGCCAAGTGGTTTCCGGCATGGAATATATCGACGCGTTGAAGCGCGGCGACGGGCCGAACGGCATGGTGACCGACCCCGACCACATCATCCGCATGCAGGTCGCGGCCGACGTCGAGAAGGCCAAGCACTAGCGCACCCCGCCTGATGGGCGCGTGGCTCGCCTCGATCCGGGTCTATCGCGACCCGCGCATCCTGGCGATCCTGCTGATGGGGTTCGCGAGCGGGCTGCCGCTCGCGCTCACCGGTGCGACGCTCTCGATCTGGCTCAAAGAATCGGGAATCTCGCTGACCGCGATCGGCCTCTTCGCCCAGGCGGGGCTCTCCTACAACCTGAAATTTCTGTGGGCGCCAGCGATGGACCGCGTCCGCCTGCCGCTGCTGACGCGAGCGTTCGGGCGCCGCCGCAGTTGGGCGCTGTTGATCCAGACCCTGCTCGGCCTCGCCTTGCTGGCGCTGGGCGCGAGCGATCCCGCCGGCGGCGTCATGCGCACCGCCCTATGGGCCGTCGTCGTTGCCTTCCTCTCGGCGAGCCAGGACATCATCATCGACGCCTATCGCGTCGAGCTACTGAAGTCGCACGAGCAGGGTGCGGGTGCAGCGGCGACCCAGATCGGCTATCGCATCGGCATGCTCGCCTCGGGCGCGGGCGCCCTTTATCTCGCCTATTACCTCGGCTGGTTTGCCGCCTATGCGGTGATGGCGGCGTTCATCTTCGCCGGCATGGGCGTCATCCTGGCGACGCGCGAGCCTCAGGCATCGCCAGCGCCGCCGGGCCCATGGCTGACCGGCGCGGTGGTGGCGCCCTTCCTCGACTTCACACGCCGGCGCCGCTGGCTGCTCATCCTCGTCTTCGTCGTGCTCTACAAATTCGGCGACGCGCTGGCCGGGGTGATGGCCGGGCCCTTCTATGTCGATCTCGGCTTCGCGCTCACCGAGATCGCCAATATCGCCAAGGTATTCGGCGTCGGCGCCAGCATCGCGGGCGTCGTGCTCGGCGGCGCCGCGGTCTATCGCTGGGGGCTGATGCGCGCGCTCTTCCTCTGCGGCGCGCTGCAGATGCTGTCGAACCTTTTCTACATCGTGCAGTTCTGGGCCGGCCATGATCAGGCGGTGCTGGCCGCGACCATCGCCATCGAGAACGTGACCGGCGGCATGGCCTCGGCCGCTTTCGTCGCCTATCTCTCGACTTTGTGCAGCCCGGCCTTCACGGCGACGCAATACGCGCTGTTGTCGGCGCTCGCCGCCACCGCACGCACCTTGCTCGCCTCCTCCGGCGGCTTCTTCGCCGACCGACTCGGCTGGGCCTCGTTCTTCGCGCTGGCGACCGCGGCCTGCGTGCCGGGTCTCGCCGTGCTCGCTTATCTGATGCGCTCAACCGATGCGCATCAACCGGGCCCGGTTGCGGTTAAGCCATAGACGTTCGGGTTTGGGCTCGGGGTGAAGCCGCTCGACCAGCCGCCAGAAGCGCGCCCCATGATTCATCTCGGCGAGATGCGCGACCTCATGCGCCACCACGTAATCGATCACGGCATCGGGCGCGAAGACGAGCCGCCAGGAAAAGGAGAGATTGCCGTTACGCGCGCAGCTGCCCCAGCGCGTCGTCGTGTCGCGCACGCTGACGCGCGCAACCCTGCGGCCGATCGCCTCCGCCTTTTCTTGCGCGCGTCGCATCAGCTCGCGCTTGGCGAGATCGCGGAGGAAATCGCGCAAGCGGCGCGCGAGAAAAGCGGCATCGCCGGCGACGCAGATGGTCTCGCCCTCGATCCAGACCGGACCGCGGCCGCGCAGCTTGCCGACATGACAGACGCGATGCGGGCGATCGAAGAGCGGAATGATCGCGCCGTCGGCGAAGGCAATTCGCGGCGGCAGAGCGGCGAGACGCTTTTCGACCCAGGCGCGATTCGCCTCGAGGAAGCGCAGCGCTTCGCTGCGCGACCCGCGGCGCGGCAGCACCAGCTCGACCGCGTCGCCGGTGGCGCCGATGCGCAAGGCCAGCCGCCGCGCGCGCGGATGCGGGCGAAGGCGCAGCGCGACTTCACCGCCGGCATAACACCAGCTCGTCGGAAAAGATGCGGAAGCCGAGGACGCGTCAGCCACGTCGCTGAGTCTAGCCGAAGGCGAACCGCGCCAAAAGCACCGGCGCGCGCATCACGGCACGGCGCGATCGATCAGATGGACAAAGGAGCCCATGACCTTGCCGATGACGCGGCCGGCCGCTGGCAGGCTCACGCCGTCGGCATCGGCCAGACGAAAGAGCGGCGCGCCCTCGCCCTCGGTCACGATGCTCGCATAGTGAAATTCGTGGCCGCGAAAGCTTTGGCCCGCGGCCCCCAATGGCCCGTCTCCCTCGAGCGTCGCTTGGCGGTAGCCGAGATGGAGCCGGCGCGCGGCAAAGCTCGTTTCGAGCGGCAGCAAGCCGAGCAGGGCATGGGCGCAGCCCTCGGCGTCGATCAGCGCGCGCCCTAGTGCCATGTAGCCGCCGCACTCGCCATAGATGACGGCACCACGCTTGGCGGCGGCGCGCATTCCCGCGAGGAAGGCATGATTGGCGGCGAGCTGCCCGGCGAAAAGCTCGGGATAGCCGCCCGGCAGATAGACCGCGTCGCAAGCGGCGGGCGGCGCTTCGTCGGCGAGCGGCGAGAAGAAAGCGAGATCCGCGCCGGCGCGGCGCCAATCCTCCAACACCGCGGGATAGGCGAAGGCGAAAGCCGCGTCGCGCGCGACCGCGATGGACTGGCCGAGCGGCGGCAAAGCCGGCAAGTCTTGCCCGCCCCGCAATGTCGCAGGCCGCGCCAACGCGCAGAGCGCATCGAGATCGAGCGCTTCCGCGACGCGATCAGCCGCACGGTCGAGGAAAGCCTCGAGCGCCGCATGCTCGCCGGCTGGAAGCAAGCCCAGATGGCGCGACGGCAGATCGAGCGTTGGATCGCGCATAAGCGTTCCTAAGAGTGGCAGCTCGGGCAGTACGCGCCGCAGCGCCGCTTCGGCCAGCGCGGCATGGCGCGCCCCGCCCGCACGGTTGAGAATGATGCCGCCGATGACGACATCGCCGCGATGGCGCGCGAAGCCTTCGACGAGCGCGGCCACCGACTGCGCCTGGCCGGCGATATCGGCGACCAGCACCACCGGCCAGCCGCTCGACGCAGCGAGTTCCGCGGTCGACCCCGCGCCGCTTTGCCCAGCGCCGTCGAAAAGGCCCATCACGCCCTCGCAGAGAACCAGCTCAGCATCGCCCTCGACACTGTTGATTCGCGCGGCCAGCGTCGCCGGCCGCATCGCCCAGGAATCGAGATTGACGCAATCGCGCCCGCAGGAAACGGTCAGATAGGTCGGATCGATATAGTCGGGCCCGACCTTCGCGGCGGCGAGACGCCGTCCTTGACGCCGCAAATGCCGCAGCAGGCCCAAGGTCACGACCGTCTTGCCACTGCCCGATCGCGGCGCCGCGATGATGAGGCCGGGCATAGCGCTAGTGTCCCGATTCCGAAATTCGCCCCAACTCGATATCGGCTCCCGGCGAATTTCGGAATCGAAAGGACGCTGGCAACTTATTGAATCCTGATGTCGTTCTGGTCTCGAAGTTCGCAACACCGCCGAAATCGGCGACGTAGCGAGCTTCGAAACCACGACACGAGCGCGTCACGGGCGCCGCGTCACAAGACGCGCTCGACCGTACTCACCATCGCCTTGGGCGATAATGCCGAAGGCATCTCGCCGAGATAGCGCCCGTCGGGGCCCATCATGTAGATGAGCGAGCTGTGGTCGATCAGATAATCGTCGCTGCCCGATTGCGGCTCCTTGGCGACATAGACGTGATATTCGCGCTCGGTCTTCTTGAGCTCGTCCGGCGGACCGGTGAGATAGAGAATTCCAGAATGGAAATTGGCGGCGAAGGCGCGCAGCTGCCTCTCGTTGTCGCGCGCCGGATCGACCGAGATGAAGATCACCTGGACACGAGACGCCTTGTCGCCCAGCGTGTCGAGCATCTGGGTGAGCGCGGCCATGGTGGTCGGGCACGCATCCGGACAATAGGTGTAGCCGAAATAGACAAGCATCAGCTTGCCGCGGAAATCGCTATTGCGGCGCGGCACGCCGTTCTGATCGACGAGGACGAAGGGCCCGCCCACGGCCGGCCCCGCATTCTCGCCGAGCCAGAACTGTTCGTAGACCACGCCCCCAATGATGACCACAAGCGCGGCAAGAAAAACATAAAGCCCGCGGCGGGCGGCACTGGACATGAACCGGGTATAGGCCGGGATCGCCGTGCTTTCCAGCACGGCTTGCAGGTGTCAGCGCGCGGGATCGAGAGCGCCGGCGGCGAGGGCCGTCATCCAGTCGAGCTGGCCCCGCAGCCGGACCGCCGGCCCGACCGCGATCACGGCGGGCGGCTCGATCGCAGCGGCGGCGACATCGGCTGCGGCGGCACCGAGCGTGGTCACAAGAACGCGCTGCTCGCGCGTCGTCGCCTTGCTGATGATGGCGACCGGCTCGTCGCGCGAGCGCCCGGCGGCGATCAGTTTGCCGGCGATCGCGTCGATATTCTTCAATGCCATATAGATGACGAGCATGGCCGCGCCACGCGACAGCGCCGCCCAGTCGACCGTGTCAGGCAGCGTGCCGCCGCTGGCCTGGCCCGTTACGAACGCGATCGCCGAGTTGGTGTCGCGATGCGTCGCCGGCACGCCAGCGTAAGCCAGGCCGCCGATCCCGGCCGTGATCCCGGGAACGACGCGGAACGGGATACGCGCCGCCGCCAGCGCGAGGCCTTCTTCACCACCGCGACCGAAGACAAAGGGATCGCCGCCTTTGAGGCGCAGCACGCGCTTGCCGCTCCGTGCAAGCTCGACGAGGCGTAGCGAGATATCCGGCTGCTGCGGCGAGGGCTTGCCGCCGCGCTTGCCCGCATGCTCCAACACCGCGCCGGGCCTTGCCAGGCCGAGCACCTCTTTCGAGACCAGCGCGTCATAAACGACGACGTCGGCGGCGCGCAACGCGTGCAGCCCAAGCAGGGTGACGAGCCCAGCATCGCCCGGACCCGCGCCCACCAGCCAAACCGTGCCTGGCGCGAATTCCGGCAGCGCCAAGGGCGCGATATCGAGCGGCGAGCGATCCATCGGCTGAGCCTACACCGGCCTCCGCCTTGCGTGTAGCAGGGGTCCGCAAGGCGCAATAGAATTCAGCCGCTATGGCGAAGGAAGGCAACCTCAGCTTGCGACGCGGCTGGACCACGGGCGCTTGCGCCGCGGCGGCGGCGCGTGCGGCCTATGCCGCGCTCTTGACCGGCGAATTCCCCGATCCCGTGACAATCACGCTGCCCGGCGGATCGCGGCCGCGTTTCCCGCTGGCGCTCAAGGAGCGAGGCAGCAAGAGCTGCCGCGCCGGCGTGACCAAGGATGCGGGCGATGACCCCGATGTCACGCATGGCGCGCTCATCATCGCCGAGGTGACGGCGCTGCCGCCGGGCGAAGGGATCTCATTTCGCGCCGGCGAGGGCATCGGCACGGTGACACGCGCCGGCCTCCCGCTGGCGCCAGGCGAGCCGGCGATCAATCCCGTGCCGCGCACCATGATCGCCGCCGCCTTGCAGGAAGAGGCGCGCGGCTGCGGCCGAACCTCGGCCGACGCCGCGGTAACTATCTCGATTCCGGGCGGCGAGGCGCTTGCCGCCAAGACGCTCAATCGCCGGCTCGGCATCGTCGGCGGGCTTTCAATCCTCGGCACCACCGGCATCGTCGTGCCTTATTCCTGTTCGGCCTGGCTCCATTCGATTCATCGCGGCATCGATGTCGCGCGCGCGGCCGGCGCCCCGCATATCGCCGCCTCGACCGGCTCGACCTCGGAAGCTGCTGTGCAGCGGCTTTACGCGCTGCCCGAGCTGGCGCTGATCGATATGGGCGATTTCGTCGGCGGCACGCTCAAATATCTGCGCCGGCGCCCGGTGCCGCGCGTGACCTTGGCCGGGGGA
>JBJKPV010000048.1:0-4861 GCA_046706015.1 Allostellaceae bacterium
CGCCCCGCCAACAAGGCCTTCGTCGCCGCCTGGCGCAAAGCCTATGGCGATAAATTGCGGCCCAACTTCACCGCCGTCGGCGCCTGGGACAGCATGGACGCGATCTACTACGTCATCCGCGAGCAGAAGGGAAAGCTCAATCCCGCGCGCACGATGGAGCTGCTGAAGCACTACAAGAACCCGAACAGTCCGCGCGGTCCGATCTCGATCGATCCCGAAACACGCGACATCGTGCAGAACGAATATCTGCGCGTGGTCAAGAAGGAGAACGGGCACTACGTCAATGTCGAGATCGAGACGATCGCGAAGGCGCTCAAGGATCCGTGGAAAGAGCTGAACCACGCGAAGTAAGGCCACGCGCCGGTATCGTAAACGGACGGAGCGCCCCTTCGAGGGCGCTCCTTTCTTTTATGGGAAAGGGGAGCGCCTTTCGTTTGCGATCCCCTGCTCCTGAGCCTGTCGAAGGGACCGGCGGTGGTCGTCCTAATCTCTTGCGATCCCCTGCTCCTGAGCCTATCGAAGGGACCGGCGGGGATCGCTTTAAGCCGGTGCTTCGCTGCGGGCCCGCGGCGTTTGGGTCTTCGAAGCGGCGCCGCCAACCTTCCAGGTCGCATCGAGCAAGGCTTCGATCGCGGCGGCAGAGCGCGCGATACCGGAGAGCGGCAAGGCAGCGGCGACATAGTGATCCGGGCGCAGCAGCAACGCCTCGCCCGCATAAGGGCTCAGCGTTGCATCGAGCGCGCCGGTTTCGTCGATCGCGACCTCGCAGGGGCCGGTCGTCGCCACTGCGCCCTTGGGCAGGATCAGAAGCCGTCTTGCGCCGAGCCGGTCCCAGACCGGCAGGCTGAAGGCTTCGGCCGCGGCTTCTTGTGTTGCGCCATGGACGAGCAGCGCGAATTCGTTGCCGATGAGGTCGTCGAGCAAGACGAGCGTGCCGTCGGCGCGGCGCAGGCGCGGTTGCGGAAAGAGCCGGCCGATCAAGGTGCGGCGCGCCGAGCGCCCGTCGGGCAGGAGAAACCCGCTCGCGAAGCGCGGCTTCGGCTTGTACTTCATCTCGGTGACATAGGCGCGTGCCGGCGGGCAGAGACGAAGCGCGAGAAAGCCGCACTGCATCAGCATCGCCGTGGCGAGATTGCGCGGCGCCATGACGTGCCCCATGAGCAGCGCCAGCTCGATCATCTGCCACGCATGGTCGCGCCGCTCCTGCTCATAGCTTTGGAGCAGGCCGGGGCCGGCGCGCGCCTCCAGCACCGCGGCGAGCTTCCAGGAGAGATTGTGCACGTCGCGCATGCCGCTGTTCATGCCCTGGCCCGCGAAAGGTGGGGTCAGATGCGCCGCGTCGCCGGCGAGGAAGACGCGACCCTCCGACCAACGCGTCGCCATCCGCGCGTGGAAGGTGTAGACGACCTTGCGCCGGATCGTGCTGCGCGGATCGGCGCAATGGGTGGCGAGCAGGCGATCGATGGTCGCGGGCTCGAGGAAATCCTCGTCGCGCTCGTGATCATGGAGCTTGAATTCGTAGCGCCGCGTGCGATCGGGGCCAGGAAGAGCGATGCAGGGGCGGCGCGGATCGCAGAAGACCTTGGTGTGATGCGTCTCGCTCTCGGAGTTCTCGAGATCGACGATCAGCCAGCGTTCCTGGAAGGTCGTGCCCTCGAGCGTGATGCCGAGGCGCTTGCGCACCGTGCTGCTGGCGCCGTCGCAACCGACGAGGTAGTCGCAGGCGACGCGATGCCGGCTTCCATCCTCATCGACGAGATCGAGCGCGACCTCGTCGGCGGTTGACGAAAAAGCCGCAAGAGTGCAGCAGAACCGGATCGTGACCTGGGCAAACCGCGCCAGCCCGTCGCGCAGCTGGCGCTCGAGGATCGGCTGGCGGAAGGCGTTGCGCCGCGGATAGCCGTAAGGCGTTCCGGTGGGCTCGACCTTGGCAAAGCAGATCCCGCCCGGCGACAGATAATGCGAGCCATAGCCCGGCACGATCGTCTGGCGCACTGTCTCGACCAGGCCGGCGGCCTGCATGGTGCGCAGCGATTCATCGTCGATCGAGACCGCCCGCGGCTCGTGAACGGTGCTCGCATTGCGCTCCACCACAAGGATCTCGATGCCGTGACGCGCGAGCAGATTGGCGAGCGCGAGACCAGCCGGTCCGGCGCCGACGATCACGACCGGATATCGGTTCTTGAGCGCTGTCACAGCAACGATGTTAGCAAATAACGCGGTGCGCTGCCCGACGATCAGAGATGGCCCGTCTCGTAATCCTCGCAGGAATAGCCAAGCTCGGCCAAGCCCTCTTCGAGGTAATCGCCGAGCGCCGGCATCCCCATGAGATAGGCGGAGGAACGGCGGCGGTGCCGTTCATCGGCGAGCGCGCGCGCATCGGCCCATTCGCTACGGCCGAAATCACCGCGCCCGACCCAGGCGAGCGCGATCACGTCGATGAGCTCATCCTCGTCCAGGGTCACGATGACGGCGCGCAGCTCCTCGCGCGTCGGGTCGTCGGCATAGTCCTCCAGCACTTCGCGGTCGTCGTCGTCCGAGGGATTCGATCCCGGGTCCGGCTCGACCGGATCGACCTTGGCGTCGAAGGCGCGAGCCTTCATGATGATGAAGCAGACCTTCTCCGGATTGACGTTCAACTCGACCGGTTCTTCGTCTTCGTCGATGGTCGGCATGGCAGGTTCTCCTTCAAGCGGGCAGCCAAGCGCTGGCCGGCGCCCTTTCCCAGTGGAAGCTATAGACGGGGCGAGCCGGCGCTTTGATGCAAGTCAAATCGCGGAAGCTGCGGTCTCGATAGGTTGTGCTAGAATTGATTATATATAGACCGCAGCGTGGCGGCGCCTTGCGGAGGCCATGGAAAACGCCCTTCTGACCGACCTCTATCAGCTCAACATGATCGAGGCTTATCTCGACCATGGCATGACGGAGAGCGCGACTTTCGAGTTCTATGTCCGCGCGCTGCCGCCGCGCCGGGGCTTCCTCGTGGCGGCGGGGCTGGAACAGGCGCTCGATTTCCTCGAGAGCTTGCGTTTCGCCGGTCCCGCGCTCGACTGGCTGGCCGCCTCCGGGCGCTTTTCGCGCAAGCTGATCGACTACCTCGCCGCGTTCCGCTTCTCGGGCGAGGTCGAGGCGATGCCGGAGGGGACGGTGTTCTTCGGCGACGAGCCGATCCTGCGCGTGACCGCGCCCTTGCCCGAGGCGCAATATGTCGAGACGCGGCTCATCAATATTCTCCATTTCCAATCCTTGGTCGCGTCCAAGGCCGCGCGTATGGTGCTGGCGGCGCCGGACAAGCTGCTGGTCGATTTCGGCTTGCGCCGCGCCCATGGCGCCGAGGCCGGCATCTTCGCCGCGCGCGCGAGCTATATCGCGGGCTTAGCCGGCACCGCCACCGTCCCGGCGGAAGGGCTTTACGGCATTCCGCTCTTCGGCACCATGGCGCATTCCTTCATCCAGGCGCATGACGACGAGCTGGCGGCCTTCGAGAATTTCGCGCGCTCGCGCCCCGCCAATGTCACCCTCCTGATCGACACCTATGACACCGAGAACGGCGCGCGCAAGGCGGTGGAATTGGCGCCGCGGCTCAAGGCCTCGGGCATCAAGATCGATGGCGTCCGGCTCGACAGCGGCGACATGATTGTGCTCGCGCGCAAGGTGCGTAAAATTCTTGATGAAGGCGGGCTTCGCGATACCGTCATCTTCGCGAGCGGCGGCCTCGATGAAGACCATCTGCAGGCGATGCTCGCCGCCGGTGCGCCGATCGACGGTTTCGGCATCGGCACCAGCCTCACCACTTCGTCGGACGTGCCGGCGCTCGATTGCGCCTACAAGCTCCAGGAATATGCCGGCGTGGCGCGGCGCAAGCGTTCCACCGGCAAGGCGACCTGGCCCGGCGCCAAACAGGTCTGGCGCCGCTTCGGACCGGGTCGCGTCATGGAAGGCGATGTGATCTCGCTCGCGGATGATGACGGCGTCGGCGAGACGCTGCTGCAACCGGTGATGCGCGACGGCCTGCGCCTCGAGCGCCCGAGCCTCGAGGCGCTGCGTGCCAATGCGAAGGCGAAACTTGCGGCGTTGTCCGCGGCGCTGCGCCGTCTCGAGCCGGGCGCGGCTTATCCGGTGCAGATCAGCGACGCGCTGGTGCGGCTGGCCAGCGAGGTCGACCGGCGCGAAGCGGCGCGGGAGCGGCGATCGTGAGTGCGCGCCTCGCCCTCGACGCCGCGGATGTGCTGCTGGTGGTCGATGTGCAGAACGATTTCTGTCCGGGCGGTGCGCTCGCCGTGCCGCAGGGCGATGCGATCGTCCCGATCGTCAACCGCCTCGCACAGGGCTTCGAGCATGTGGTCCTGACCCAGGATTGGCACCCGCCGGGCCATTTGTCCTTTGCCTCGAGCCATCCGGGAAAGAAGCCCTTTGACGTGATCGACGTCGCTTACGGGCCGCAGACCCTGTGGCCGGACCATTGCGTACAAGGCAGCGCCGGCGCCGAATTCCGCGCCGATCTCGCCATCCCGCGGGCGGAGCTGGTGCTGCGCAAAGGGTTTCGCCGCGCGATCGATTCCTATTCGGCGTTCCGCGAGAACGATCGCGCGACGCGGACGGGGCTCGCTTCTTACCTGCGCGAGCGCGGCTTCGCGCGGATCTTCATCGCCGGGCTCGCTTTGGATTTCTGCGTGCGCTTCTCCGCCGAGGATGCGCGTGCGGAAGGCGTTGCCGTCGTCGCGATCGAGGATGCGTGCCGCTCCATCGATGTTGCCGGCTCGCTCGAGGCAACCCGGGCTAGCTTCAATGAGTGCGGCGTCACGAGCGTCGCCGCGGACGCGATCGGCTGAGCGATGGCGCGGGCGAGCCTCATCTATGT
>JBJKPV010000049.1:0-7327 GCA_046706015.1 Allostellaceae bacterium
CGGATGACGCTGCGGTCGATGTCGTCGGCGACCTCGGTGTCGATCTCGACGCCGCGGTTCATCGGTCCCGGATGCATGATGAGCGCGTCGGGCTTGGCCGCCGCGAGCTTGGCATAGTCGAGCCCGAAGAAATGGAAGTATTCGCGCAGCGACGGGACGAAGCTGCCATGCATGCGCTCGAGCTGCAGACGCAGCATCATGACGATATCGACGTCGCGAAGCCCTTGCGCCATATCGCAGAAGACCTCGACGCCGAAGCGCTCGACCGCCGCCGGAAGGAGGGTGCGCGGCGCCACCACCCGGACCCGCGCCCCCATCGTATTGAGAAGCTGGATGTTGGAGCGCGCGACGCGGCTATGCGCGACATCGCCGCAAATCGCGACAGTCAGGCCCTGGAGCCTTCCCTTGCGCCGCCGGATGGTGAGCGCGTCGAGCAAGGCCTGGGTCGGATGCTCGTGCATGCCGTCGCCGGCGTTGATCACGGCGCAGTCGACCTTCTCCGACAAAAGCTGAACGGCGCCCGATTCCGGATGCCGCACGACCAGCACGTCGGGATGCATCGCGTTCAATGTCATCGCTGTGTCGATCAATGTCTCGCCCTTCTTGATCGAGCTCCATTGCGCCGACATGTTGATGACATCGCCGCCGAGCCGCTTGCCGGCGAGCTCGAAGGAGGTGCGGGTACGCGTCGAGCTCTCGAAGAAGAGATTGATGATGGTGCGCCCACGCAGCGAGGATTGCTTCTTGTCAGCCTGCCGGTTGCTCTCGATATAGCGTTCGGAGCGGTCCAATAGCGCGGTGATGTCGTCGGGAGAAAGCGCTTCGATCCCCAGAAGATGGCGGTGCGGGAACGCGACGCTCGCAGATTCGGCAGTCATTAAAGCGGGTACTATAGGGAGGCGGGCGGGCGGCGGCAAGTGAGCGTGCGCGTCACGCCGATCGGCTTGCGCCGGCGCGCTCGCGCGCGAGCCGTTCGTCGGGCGGCGCGATCTCAGTCACGAGGTCGCGAATGAGCGGCTTGTTGTCGAGCGGCTCGATCTTCATCTCGCGCTCTTCGAGCCGTGCCGTGCAGGCATAGATCGTCTTGCCGTCGAGTTGGATCATGCATTCCTTGCACGCATTGGCGTTGACGCAGGAAAAGCGGAAGGCGAGCGAGGGATCGTCGTTGGCGCGGATCCGGCGCAGCCCGTCGAGCACCGACTGGCCGGGCTCGAAGGGTACGTTGAAACGGCTCCAGCGTGGCGCCTCGCCGGGCAGGCCGCGGCGGATGAGCAAGGTTGCGGTCCGCGTCATGACGCTGCCTTTGCGGTGGCGGGGGCGATCGGCAGCCGGTCGAGCGCGATCGCGCCGTGCTCGAAGCGCAATACCTGGCTCGCCGTCCAAGTCGGGTCGAGATGCGGGAAATCTTCGCGCTGATGCGCCCCACGGGACTCGCGCCGCGCGATCGCGGCGCAGGTGACGGCCTCGGCCACGAGCAGCATATTGCGGGCATCGAACCAGTCGATGCGCTCGACGTCGAACCGCGCGGGCGAAGCAGGGGGCGAAGACCCGATTGCCTCCTTCAGCCTTGCGATCTCCTGGCGCGCCCGATCGAGTCCGGCGGCGGAACGGAACGGGCCGACATGCTTTTCCATCACGCCCTGAAGGTCGGCGAGCAACGCCGCCAGATTGACGGCCGGCGCTGGGCCCGCGGCGTCGGCGAACATGAGCGCCGACCTCGCTGCCGCCTCGCGCCACGGCAGTGTGCGCGTTGCCGCGGCTCGTTGCGCCGCGGCAAGACCCGCGCGGCGACCGAACACCAGCGCTTCGCTGATCGCGTTTCCGGAGAGCCGGTTGGCGCCATTGGCGCCGCCGATTGCCTCGCCGGCGGCGAAAAGACGCGAAACGCTGCTCTCGCATTCGGTGCCGACACGCATGCCGCCCATGTGGTAATGCGCGATCGGCGCCACCTCGACCGGCTGGCGCGTCAGGTCGATGCCGTTTCTTGCCAGCCGGTCGATCACCGGGCCGAAGGCCTCGCGCAGGCTTTCCGGCGCGACATGCTCGAAGGAAAGATAAGCGCCACCCGCGGGCGATCCGCGGCCCGCCTCGACCTCTTTCAGAATGGCATAGGTCGCAAGGTCGCGCGTCACGACGTAGCGTCCGTCTTCGGGCACGCCATAGGCGTCGGTGAACTCGCGCCGTTCGGCGTTGAGCAAGCGACCGCCCAGCTTGTAGCGGAAGGGATCCCACATGATCGGGTCCATGCCGATGAGGCGCGGCGCCAGATGGCCGATCGGAAAGAATTGGACGAACTCCATGTCGACGAGCTCGGCACCGGCCCGCAGCGCGAGCGCATAGCCGTCGCCACCCATATTCGCCGAGCCGCTGTTGCGGCGATAAAGCCGCGTCAGACCGCCGGTGGCGATGATTACCGCCTTGGCGGCGATCGAGACGGCACCACCATCGACGAGCGAATAGCCGACCGCGCCAATCACCTCGCCGCTGTCGAGGACGATGTCGGTCACGCAGAGATCGCCCACGCGCCGGATCGGCGCATGCCGCTGCACTTGCGCGCGCAAGGTGCGCGACACGGCCGGTCCGGTGTTGAGGAAATCGACATAGACGCAGCGCGGCCGGTCGTGCCCGGGCGCCTGGGCCTGGCGCAGCCGCCCGTCGGGATGCCGCGCCCAGCCAACGCGCCAGCGTTCCATCTGCCGGATCGCGTCGGGCGCCTCCCGGCACAAGATCTCCGCGAGGCGCGGGTCGCACAGGCCGCGCCCAGCCCGGATGGTGTCGGCAAAATGCGCCGCGGGATCATCCGGCTCTTCCTCGCCCAGCGCCACGGCCACGGTCATCTGCGCCATGACCGTGGCGCCGCCGCGGCCGATGAGGCTGCGGTCGAGGAGAAGCACGTCCGCGCCGTCTTCATCTGCCGCGATTGCCGCCGACATGCCGGCGGCGCCCGCGCCGATGATGAGCACGTCCGTCTCGAGGTGGAGTCGCTCGCCGGTCTTCGCCACCTCGTCATGCTAGGCCGGTTGCGCGGGCAGCTCAATCGCGCCGCCCGCCGCCAGAATAGTGCTCAGCGCTCCGCGGTCTCGTAGCGGTGCGCCGCGCGCTTGATGAAGCTCAGATCGGCGTATTTCTTCACCTCGAAGCTATGCTTCAGGAAGCCGAACTTCACTTGCGTGTCGATATTGCGCTGGAGCGCCGTTAGATCCGGGATGCCGTCGGGATCGCGATAAGAATCCTTGCGCGTCAGGTAATACGGCTCGAGCCGCGCGGGCGGGATCTTCGCTTCCTTGGCGGCAAACGCGATCGCGGCTTGGCGATTGGCCGGCTTCAACATCCAGTGGACGCCGCGCACCATGTCCTCGAAGAAATCGTCCAAGGCCGCGCGATGCGCCTTGAGGAAGCCGGTGCGCGCGACGAGCACGATCATCTGGGACGGGCCCATGCCGTCTTTCATGGTGAAGAGCGTGTGCGCGCCCTTCTGGATCGCCGGCGCGTATTGGAAGGGCGAGACCATCGAGACCACGTCGGCCTTGCCCGCGAGCAACATCGCGCCGATCGCCGGGAAGGCGGATTCGATGATCGAATAGTCGCGATTGGCGACAAGGCCGTGCTTGATGAGCTCGGCGCGCCCGCCAATATCGACTGCGGCACCGATCACGTTGATACCCATCACTTTGCCCTTCAGGTCCGCCACGCGCTTGATGTCGCTGCCGTTGCGGACCATGTAGGGGATCGACGCATAGCCATGTGCACCGTCCTGGAAGCCGTCGGCGATGATGCGCATGTCGGTCAGATGCGCGTTCTCGATGCCATTCGCGAAACTCGAATAGGCGAGGGACGCGATGTCGAGCTCATTGGCGGCAAGCGCCGTGATTTGCGGCGAGGTGCCGGCGAAATGCAGCGGGTCGACCGTATAGGTCTTGCCCTCGTATTTCATGATGTCGGTTTTCTTGAAGATGAGCGGCGACATGTCTCCGGTCATCACGACCCAGCCGTGACGGATGTTAAGCGGCTCGGCGGCTCGCGCCGCGCCGTATGTCCAGCCGGTAAGCGCGGCGACTGCCGCAAGCGACGCGAATGCGGATGCAAAACGAATGGCGCGCATGCGCTCCTCCCTGTGTTGAGGCGTTCGATAAGCGAGGAGGCCGCCCGCGTTTATTGTTGGTGCGGTACGACCGCCCAGCAGGTCGCTTTGTTTTTCTCGATCCTGCGTCCGATAAAGTACTCTATCGAGACGATTGTGTCTAGCTAACTATATGGTCACGAGCCTGCGTCGGGCGTCGGTTCATGCGCCGGGCGGCGCCTCAGAGATGCAGCAGCCGCTCCGCGTTGAGATGCGCGATCTTTTCCTTGTCGATGTCGTTGAGCGACAGCTGATTGAAGAAATCCATACCGATCGTATTCGCCTCGTAGGGCCAATCGACCGCCCAGATGATCGCGTCGGCGCCGAGCGCGAGCAGAGTGCAGACGAAGGCTGGCTCGTACCAGTTGCCGCTCGTCGTCACCACGAGATTGTCTTTGAGATATTGCAGTGGCGATTTCTTCAAGCCGCGGCGCGTGGCCGCCTGATAGCTGTGATCGTGGAGCCGGTGCATGGCGAAGGGCAGGCCCTCGCCGAGATGGCCGAGGATGATCTTCAGTTTGGGATAGGCGTCGAAGAGCCCCGAGAACATCAAACGCAGGAAATGGCAGCTCGTGTCGATCGCAAAGCCCCAGGGAGAGCCCTGCAGCTCCTCATAACCCTTGAAATAGCTCTTTACCGCGTCGGGATGGGGCACCGTCGGATGAAGATAGATCGGCACGTCGAGCGCGGCGGCGCGTTCGAAGATGCACCAATATTTCTTGTCATCGAGGAACTCGCCGCGCTGATGGCCGTGGATCATCGCGCCCTTGAAATCGAGCTCTTTGACCGCGCGCTCGAGTTCGGCGACCGCGGCCTCCGGATCGGCGGTCGGCAGCGCCGCGAAGCCGGCGAAGCGGTCGGGATGCTTGTCGATCGCCTGACGCAGCCGGTCATTGGCGTCGCGCGCCATCGGGATCGCGACGTCGCGCTCGAAGCCTTGCGGTCCCGGCGCGCCGAAGGACAGCACCTGGATGTCGACGCCGGCGGCATCCATGTGACGTAGCCGCTCATCGCCCAGATCCAGCAGCTCCTTCGGAATATCGTGGCCGATCTGCGCGCTGCGGGTGGAGATGAAGAATTTCCGGTATTCGGTCGCGCCGACATGCTCGCGATACATCGGCGTGGTGAAGTGTTCCTCGATCGCGATGATCTTCATGGAGCCGTACTCCTCGTCAGAAGGAACGTTGCGGGCTCAGCTATGGTCATAGGCGCGTTCGCCATGCGTGGCAAGATCGAGGCCGTCGCTCTCTTCCTCCGCGCTGACGCGCACGCCGCTGAAAGCGCCGAGTAGCTTTATGAGTGCGAAAGTGCATATCCCCGACCAAGCAGCCACGGCGGCGACGCCGGTGGCTTGAGCCTTGATCTGGCCGAGCATGGTCATGCCCTCGGCATAGCCCGTGCCGCCCAATTGGCGCGCGGCGAAGAGCGCAACCAGCAGCGAGCCCGCCATGCCGCCGACGCCATGCACGGCAAAGACGTCGAGCGAATCATCGATCTGGAGCCGTCGCTTGATGAACTCCGTGGCGAAGAAGCAAACCGTGCCGCCGATCGCGCCGATCACCATGGCGCTGGCCGGATCGACATAGCCCGATGCCGGCGTGATGGTCGCTAGGCCCGCGACGCAACCGGTGACGAGGCCGACCGAGGTCGGTTTGCCGATGCGTGCCCATTCGATCGCCATCCAGGCCAGCGCCGCGGCTGCGGCGGCCAGATGGGTCGCGAGAATCGCCGAAGCGGCCGATGCATTGGCCGCCAACGCGCTGCCGCCATTGAAGCCGAACCAGCCGACCCACAGCATGCCGGCGCCTGCCATGGTCATGCCGGGACTATGCGGCGGGTTGAGCCGGTGCGGGAATCCGGCGCGCGCGCCGACGAGAAGGGCGGCAACAAGGGCCGAGACTCCGGCGGTCGTATGGACAACGATGCCGCCCGCGAAATCGATCGTGCCGCGCGCGGCGAGCCAGCCGCCGCCCCAGACCCAATGTGCGACGGGAAGATAGACGATGACGAGCCAGAGGGCCGAAAACAGGGCGACGAAAACGAAGCGCACGCGCTCCGGGAAAGCGCCGATGATGAGCGCGGGCGTGATGATCGCGAAGGTCATCTGGAAGAGGACATAGGCGGGCTCGGGCAGCGAATTCGGCAGGACGCTCGTCGCGGTGTGTGCGAGGAACAGTTTGTGGAGCGAGCCGATCAGGCTGTTGCCATGACCGAAAGCGAGGCTGTAGCCGAAAACCGCCCAGATCACGGATACAATGCAGCTGATGGCGAAACAGTGCATCAGCACCGAGAGCAGGTTTCGCGCGCGCACCAGCCCGCCATAGAACAAGGCGAGGCCGGGCAAGGTCATGAACAGAACGAGGGCCGATGCCACGAGCACCCAGGCCGTGCTGCCGCTATCGATCCGAGCCTCGTTGGCGGCATGGGCGACGCCGACCATGCCCGGCATCCCGAGAACAAGAAACGCGGCCGAAACCTGCCGCGCCATGATGACAAACTCCGATCGCATTCGTTCCCCCGGTTAAGCCGGCGCCTCGTGCGGGCGCCTGGCGGAGCGCATAGTGTGCGATCGGAATGGCCGAGACAATGGTATTGCATCGCTGTAGCCGGCGCAGAATGACGCGGCCCAGAGGGCATCGCCGCCCTCGTGGAAGCGGCATCGCGGGACGAAGCGAAGTTAGGAGGGGGGCTCGCCCTCGGGCTTGTCTCGTGCCAGGCGGTCGAGCAAGCCCTGCAGGATATAGGCGGCGGCGGCCCGGTCGATGAGTTCGGCGCGCCGCTCGCGCGAGAGGTCGCCTTCGATCATGCCGCGCTCGACTGCGGCGGTGGACAGGCGCTCGTCCCAGAATGCGATCGGAAGGTCGATTTCGGCGGCGAGGTTCTTCGCGAACTGACGAACGCCTTGGGTGCGCGGGCTGTCGCGGCCATCGAGCGCCAGCGGTAAGCCGATCACGACCCCCCCGACGCCATGCTTGGCGATTTCGGTTCGCAAGCGCTGAAGATCGTCGCGGAACCGGCCGCGCCG
The DNA here is from genome assembly GCA_046706015.1 of Allostellaceae bacterium. Lineage (GTDB taxonomy): Bacteria > Pseudomonadota > Alphaproteobacteria > ATCC43930 > CGMCC-115725 > CAIKMD01. Next base: position 7,146 of record JBJKPV010000049.1, read on the forward strand.
GATCGTGTCGAAGGGCGTCGCCACCATCAAGGTCGTGTCCGAAAGCGCCATGCCAATGGTCTTGGTCCCGACGTCGAGGCCCAGGAGCCGTGCGTTCTTGGCAAGCGAAGGCTTGAGGTCGCCGGGGTTGCAGAGGGGCATGGGCGATGGTAGACGGATTCGCGACGGAAATCCCCGGTTCT
>JBJKPV010000050.1:0-12279 GCA_046706015.1 Allostellaceae bacterium
ACGGCGAGCTGCGCGGTGTGATCGATGCGCCGCCCGACCGCATCCGTGCTGCGCGTCGCAAAGCGCAGCCCGCCAAAAAGCACGACGGTCAGCACCGCGACCAGCGTGACCGCGACGAGGAGCTCGACGAGCGTGAAGCCCGCCATGGCGCTGTCATCGATACGCGGCCGCGTCACGGATTCGTCTCCACCTGGGGCGGCGGGCCGAGCCGGACCGCGCGCAGGGCAACCGAGCGCGACCGCGCACCCTCCTGCCAGCTCACGGTCACGGCCACATCGTAGGGAACGACCGGCAAGATCGGACCGTGGACCACGCCGTCGCCAGCGTAGCGGTTGATCCGCGTGGCGACGCGATAGCGTCCTTCCTCGCGTGTGAATCCGCCACCCTCGCTCAGTGGAAACTCGGGGCCGATGCTCGCCAATGTTGATTGCGCGATCAGCGTCGCCTCGCCGAAGGCATCGGTGCGCGCCGCGCTCATAAGGCCGGTCGAGAAGCTATGCAGCAGCGGCACCAGCAGCACGACGGCGATGGCGAAGGCGACCAGCACCTCGTTAAGGGTGAAGCCGTTCTCGTCACGGGCTGCTCGCATGGCCCTTGTCTCCGATCGAGATGCGGCCGGTGAGCCAGTCGACAAGAACGGAATCGCGGCTGCCCCCTTTGCTTAAGCCGACGCCGCCGCCGGTCGAGCTGCCATCGGCAAAGAAGCGGATGCTTCCGCTGTTGGCGTCGATCCGCTCCTTCGTCGCCGTGATAAGGACGAGATGAACCCCGCGCGGTACGCGTTGCGGCGCCCCTGGCCCGGCGCGAAACGCGCCACTCGCGGTGTCGATCGAAAATGCCTCGTCTCTTCCGCGCATCATGGCGAGATTGCGCGTGAGGCGCAGCCCGGCGGCGATCTCGTGCGCGGCGGCGCGCGTATCGGCCTTCGCCTCTGCACCCGACAAGAGCGGCAGAGCCATTGCCGTGATCACCGCCAGGATCGCCAGCACGACCATCACCTCGATCAAGGTGAAGCCGCTCTGCGATGTAAGAGGCCTACCAGTTGGTGACATCCTGGTTCTCACCGCTACCGCCCGGCGCGTCATCGGCACCGAGCGAATAGAGATCATATTCGCCGTGATCGCCGGGGATCTTGTAGATGTAGGCATGGCCCCAGGGGTCGAGCGGCACGGCTTTCTGCTTGATGTAGGGCCCGTTCCAGCTCGAGAGCCCGGCGGGGCGTTCGACCAGCGCGGCGAGGCCCTCGTTCTGCGTCGGATAGCGCCCGACATCGAGGCGGTACAGATCGAGCGCGCCGGCGATGTTCTCGATCTGGATATGGGCGGAATCGGACTTCGCCCGGCTGAGATAGTGCAGCACTTGCGGCGTGACGAAGGCGACGATCATGCCGAGGATCACCAGCACAACCAGCAATTCGATCAAAGTGAAGCCGTCCTCGACGCCCGTGTCGCACGTGACGGATCTGACCACCCGCAACCGCTTTCTCAACTTATTCATCCGAACCTCAACATTACGACTCAAAGCGCTAGATCGTAGACGCTCAACACGGCGGTGAGGATCGAGCCGATCACCACCGCCACCACCACGCCGAGACCGATCGTCACCGCCGGCACCAGCAGCGCGAGCAAGCGCTCGACGCTGCGTTTTGATTCCTGCTCGTAGATCTCGCCGATCTTCAGCAGCATCTCGTCGAGACGCGCAGTTTCCTCGCCGACCCGCGTCAATTGGACGGCGAGATCGGGAACGAGCTGGGTCTCTGCCAGTGGATCGGCCAGCCCCTTGCCTTCTTTAACGCTGTCGATGACGCGGCCGAGCGCCAGGCGCAGCGCCACATTGCCGACAGTCTGCTGCGTGATCGCGAGCGCGCTCAAGGGCGAAACGCCGTTGCGCAGCAAGGTTCCGAGCGTACGGCTGAACCGCGACATCTCGACCTTGGTCACGACGTCGCCGATGAGCGGCAGGCGCAAGAGCCACCGGTCCCAGCGCCGCCTTCCCTCTTGCGTATCGAGATGACGTCGCCACAGGAAAAACGCGACGACGATCGCGGCAAGCGCGAACCAGCCGTAATCGCGCAGCCCGTCGCTCAAGGCGAGGATCATCCGCGTCGCAAAGGGCAAAGCGGTGCCGGCTTCGGCGAAGAGGGGCCGGAAGCGCGGGATGACGAAGCCGAAGAGGATTGCGATCGAGACCGCGCCGGTTGCGAGAACAAGGGCTGGGTAGATGAGCGCCGACTTGACCTGCTCGCGCGCCGCCTGCCCGCGCTCGAGCAGCTCGGCGAGGTGGCGCAAGGTCGCATCGAGCGATCCGCTCGCCTCGCCGGCGCGAACCATGCCGACATAATAGGCCGGGAAAAGGCCGTTTTGCGCGGCCATCGCGTCGGCCAGCGAGCTGCCGCCGCGCACCATCTCGAGCGTGGCCCGCACGCCCTCGCGCTCGGCCTTACCGCTGATCACCGTTTGCGCGATGTCGAGCGCGCGATCGAGCGAGAGGCCCGCCTGCAGCAGCATGCCGAGCTGCTGGGTGAGGAAGACGAGATTGCCGGGCTTGCGCGCGCGGCCCGCCGTGGCGGATCGCGTAAAGAGGCGCGCCAGCGTGCTTGTCGGCGCGGTATCGGCGCGGATCGGCACGTAGCCGAGCGCGTGCAGGCGCTCGATCACTATATCCTGGCTCAAGGCTTCCATCTCGCCGCTGACGAGTTCGCCCGATGCCGCCGCGGCTTCGTACCGGAAAAGGCTCACGGGTCAGATGTCCCGCGTGACGCGCAGCACTTCCTCGATCGAGGTGATGCCTTGCGTGGCCTTCTGAACGCCGTCTTCATACATCGAGCGCATGCCCTCAGTGGCGGCGGCGCGATGGATTTCCTGCGCCGTGGCGTGGGTCAGCACGAGCCGCCGGATCTCATCGGTAAGGGCGAGAAATTCGAGCACCGCGATGCGGCCGTAATAGCCGGTACCTTGGCACCGCTCGCAGCCGCGGGCGCGATAGAGCGTGGTCGGACCGCCCCCGGAAGGCAGGCGCAGGTGAGCCGCGAGCTCGGGCAGGACGCTGTAGGCCTCACGGCAATGCGTGCAGAGCTTGCGTAGCAGGCGCTGCGCCAGCACGCCGTTGACCGTCGAGGTGACGAGGTAGTCGTCGACGCCCATGTCGAGAAGCCGTGTCACGGTGGCGGCGGCGCTGTTGGTATGAAGCGTCGAGAGCACGAGATGGCCGGTGAGCGCCGCCTGCACGGCGATCTGCGCGGTCTCGAGGTCGCGCATCTCGCCGACCATGATAATGTCCGGATCCTGGCGCAGGACCGAGCGCAGGACATGGGCGAAGCTCAAGCCGATCTGCGGTTTCACTTGAATCTGATTGACGCCCTCGAGCTGATACTCGATCGGGTCCTCGACGGTGAAGAGCTTGCGCTCGGGCGAGTTGAGGCGGCTGAGGCAGGCATAGAGTGTCGTCGTCTTGCCGCTGCCGGTCGGGCCGGTGACGAGCAGGATGCCCTGGGGATGGTCGAGCACTTTAAGGAAGGGTTCGAGGGTCTGCTCGAGAAAACCGAGCGCTGCCAGGTCTTCGACGAGGCTCGCGCGATCGAGAATGCGCATCACGACGGATTCGCCGTGCAGGGTCGGCATGGTCGAGACGCGGAGATCGAATTCCTTGCCCTGAACGGCGAGGCGAATGCGCCCGTCCTGCGGCAGACGGCGCTCGGCGATGTTGAGCTTCGCCATGATCTTGATGCGCGAGATGATTGCCGCGCGCAGCCGGGTCGGCGGCGAGGCGAATTCGCGTAGCGCGCCGTCGATGCGATAGCGCACGACCAGCCGATTCTGCAGCGGCTCGATATGGATGTCCGAGGCGCGATTGTCGATGGCCCGGGCGATCAGCTGGTTGACGAGGCGGATGACGGGCACCTCGCTGGCGAGGTCGCGCAGCCGGTCGACGTCCTCGAGCAACTCTTCATCGGCGCCGAGCGCGGCCGCGTCAGCGACATGCCCCAGCGGCGCCTTATCGGCCTCGTAGAGCCGCGCATAGGCGGTCTCGAAATCGGAGGGCAGCGCGATGCGCGGCTCCACGCGCTTGCCGCTCGCCATCTCCACAGCCTTCGTCGCATAGGCGTCGAGTGGGTCGACCATCGCCACGATCAGGCGTTCCTGGCCGTCGGCCAGCGGCAGGATGCCCCAATGGCGCATGAACTTGCTGCTGAGCTTGCCCTCGAGCACGGGTGCTTCGGGATAGTCGACGAGCTCGGCGATCGCAACGCTCAATTCGCGCGACAAGGCTTCGGCGACATCGCGTTCGCTCGCCAAGCCGAGCTTCACGAGCAGCGCTTCGAGCCGTTCGGCGTTGCTCGTTTGCAGCCGCAACACGCGGTCGAGAGCCGCTTCATCGAGCTTGCCGCCGGCGACAAGCCGGGCGGCGACCAGCCGTTCGACGGCTTTTCGGTCGAGCTGCTCAATCACGGCGGCTTCCCTGCCTCCCACCGATGAATTCAAATCTACCATGTCCGGCTCGGGAGCTTGTTTAAAAAGGAAGAGTGTGACCGCTTCGTGTCAGTCGGCAAGGCGCGACCGAGCCGGCAGCGGATGGCGCTGCTTGCGACTCTTGCGGCCAGCCACGGTTTCGTCACAAGTGCAATTATTATTCTCATTCCAAAGATTGATTATAAGTAATGTGCGTTTAAGCACGTTCATTTTGTCACAAATTACAATTATACGATGAAGGGCGCCGTCGCAAATGCCTCGCAAGGGCTTCGCCCGACGCGCGATAAACCGCAGAACGCGGAAAACCCCTAAGGAGGAAAATGACCATGAAGCGTCTCTCGTTCGCGAGCGGCCGTTGGTTGCTTGCGCGTGTGGGCGTTGGCGCGATCGTCGCGTCTTTCGCCATTATCGGTGCCGCGCGCGCCGATAACGACAACATCACCAAGACCGGCCAGGTGCCAGTACCGGCGATCTCGATGGCCGGTAGCGGGAGTGGCAGCTCCTGCGCGCCGACATCCTTCTCGTTCGACATCAGCTGGATCGATCCTTTCGTCCATGCGTATCTCCTGGCGGACCGCACCCACGGCGCAGCCTCCAATGGCGATCTTCTGATGATCGATCTGAGCGATTCGTCGCACACGGTCAGCTATCTGACGCCTCCGAGCGCCGATCCTTTCGCCGGCATTCGCTGCGACAAGAACGCTGATTTCGGCGGCTCGGCCGCGGCCGGGCGCAACGAGCTCACCGGGCCGAACGGCGTCTTCACCGTCAATCACGCCGAAGCTTGGGCGGGTGACGGGCCGTCGCCCTTCACCTTCGGCCAGACCGACACGGCCGCCGACTACAACAGCGATCCCTGCGACAGCAGCGTTGGCGTCTTCGATCTCGCGACCGGCCAGCAGACCGATCACATCAATCTCCACGGCTGCTTCCGCACCGACGAAGGCGCGTTCGATCCGGTCGATCAGTTGGCACTCTTCGCCAACCCGTCGGAGCAACCTCTGCCCGGCGATTCGTATGCGACAGCGCTCAACAACGCGCCCTTCATCAGCCTGATCTCGACTTTCCCGGCCGCACCGGGGCAGCACCACAAGGTCGTGACGCAGATCAATTTCGACGGCACGCACGGTACCGTGCTCGCCAATGGCGGCATCGAGCAGCCGGTCTATGTGCGCAAGACCGGGCTCTTCTACATCGCCGTGCCCGGCAACCTGCAAGCGCCCGATGACGGCTGGATCACCGTCGTCGACCCGGGCGATCACGGCAAACACGCCCATGTCGTCCGCAACATCCCGACGCCGGGCTGTAATCCGCATGGGCTGGCCGTCGGCCCGGACAATGAGCTGTTCCTCGGATGCAATTCCGGGCCGGAGCGGGTGATGGACGCGCGCACTGGCCATATCCTCAAGATCATCACCCAGACCTTGGGTGGTTGCGACGAGGTCGCGTTCAACGCGGGCGACAACCACTTCGTCGGCGCGTGCAGCGACGGCGCAGGTCCCGGCCAGTTCGGCTATGACCAGGTCGACGCAGACCCGATCGCTTTCGATCAGGGTCAGGTTCCGGTCGCTGGGGGTGCGCATTCGATCGCATCCGATCCGGTCACCGTGACCAATTGGATCCCGGCTTTCGCTGGCGTTTGCGGCGGCGGCACCGCCTGCGTCGCGATCTTTGGCTCGAGCGGTGGCGACGACAAGAGCCTGTGGCAGAAAGAAGCCCATGAGGATCATCACGGCCACGACGGGCATTAAGCGCAACTTTTCCTATCGCGTTTGACGGCGCGAGTGGAGGAAGCGGTCGGCGGGCGTCTGGGTGGGCGCCCGCCGACTTTTTTTAAGGGCATCCACGGCCTATGCTGCTCTGCCCTCAACGGAGCGGGCCATAGAGCCAGACGAGCCAGATGCCGAGGCAGAGGCTGGGACCGAAGGCCAGGCGCTGATCGAGCGACAGGCGCCGCCCGAGCGCAGCGCCGGCCAGCGCGAAGCCGAGGGCGGCGAGCGCGCCGATCAGCACCACGCTCGCAAGACCGTCCCATGAGACGAAAGCGCCGGCGGCGGCGAGCAGCTTTACGTCCCCGAAGCCCAATCCTTGGCGATGCCGCCAGCGCCGATAGAGCCATCGGAGCAGGGCAAAGCTGGTAAAGCCCGCGATTGCGCCGAGCGCATGCGCGGCAACGCTTGTCGGATCGACGAAAAAGGCGGCCGCGAGGCCTAGGGGGATCAGCGGCAACGTAAGCGCATCGGGCAGGATGCCATCACGCCAATCGATGGCGGCGAGGGTGATGAGGGACCAGCCCAAGAGACAGGTGATCCACAGCATCGCGCCGGCGGAAACCGTCGCGGCCCAGGCGGCGATCACGACGGCGCCAAGCTCGATCGCCGGGTAGAACACGCTGAGTGTCGCGCCGCAATAGCGGCAGCAGCGGCGTGCGGCGAACCAGCTCGCGATCGGGATCAGATCGGCGAAGCCGAGCCTGTGGCCGCAATGATCGCAGCAAGAACGACCCGCCGCGATCGAGCGCCCCCCGGCGGGGAGGCGCATGACGAGCACGCCGAGAAAGCTGCCGATAAAGGGGGCGGCAAGCAGCGGTGCCAGCCAGTCTGGTAGCGAATTCATGCGCGCCTATGGAGCCAGCGGCGTGCCCTCGCTGCAAGAGGTCTGGGGTCGGTCGTGCCCCGCGCGCTGGCCGGCCCAGCTCTGGCGGTTGCGGGTTCACGCAGCAGCCGCGGATTGTCATGTTCGCGGTCGCCTTGGGCGGCGGCGGGCCCTATCTTGTCGCTCGCGCTGTCGGCTGCGAGGTTTAATCTTGGCTGATGTTTTCTCCGCCAGGGATCGCCATCTTCATATCACCATGAGCAAGCTCGGACTAATCGTCGCTTCGGTTGGCGCTTTGGCGGCCATGGGAATCGCGTTCACAGCTTGGCGATCACTGGCGGATCTTCAGGTCGATACTGCCGGCTATGTCGGCTGGGCGCTGGGCGGGCTGGTGACGCTGGCCGGTGGCGGCGGGCTCGTGGCCTTGCTTTTTTGGAGCAATCGCAAGGGGTTCGACGATCGCGCCGGAGCGCGCCCCGAATTGCGGCATCGCAACATCCCGCACCAGGAATAGTCACGCTCATGCCCTCGCCCGGGGCATTAGAATGCTTGGCACGCACGCTCAATATGTATACAAATACGATTGATCGTTTGATCAATAGAAGACGGGGGTAGCTCCGAATGGCCGACACCGAAAAGACAGGTCAACCAGAAAGTCATAATCGCGCGCGGCGCCGTCGTACGATCCGTGAACATGGTCCCGACCCGGTCGACGTTCATGTCGGTCGCCGGTTGCGCCAGGCGCGGTTTCTCGCCGGTATGAGCCAGGAGGAGTTGGGCGTCGGGATCGGCGTTTCCTTCCAGGCGGTACAGAAATACGAGCATGGCGAAAACCGCCTGAGCGCGAGCCGCCTCTACAAGGCCGCAAAATTGCTCGACCGGCCGGTCTCGTTCTTTTTCGAGGAGCTGGGTGGCGGGACGCCGAGTGCGGTCAGCGACGGCTTCAGCCGCGAGGAGATCGAGCTTGTGCGTCATTTCCGGCAGATCCCGAGCGAGGAAGTCCGCGAGCATCTGTTGCAGATGACCAAGCGCATTGGCGGGCTCGAAAGCGCCGTGTCGAAAGACACGCCTGTCGCAAGCCGGCAAAGCGCCTAAGCAAACGCATCAGGCCGCCCAAGCCCGCCCAGCACGACGATAGGGTTTCTCTCCCGCCGGTCGGATGCGGGAGCGAGAGCAATTTGCGCTCGCGGCCCCGCCTTTTCCTGCGCTAGAAACCAAGCGCGGGACAAGCGACGATCGGGCGGAGGGAATGGCGGGAATAATAAGGCGGACTGCGGCACTCGTTGGTGTGGGAGCGATCTTCGCCGCTGCGGGGATGCCGCCCGCGAGGGCGCTCGACCACGTGACCTTCGGTACCGACTGGCGCGCCGAGGCCGAGCATGGCGGCTATTACCAAGCGATCGCGACGGGGATCTACAAGAAATACGGGCTGGACGTGATGTTGCGCCAGGGCGGGCCGCAAGTTAACCATTCCTTGCTCCTGGCTGCCGGACGGCTCGATTTCGACGAGGCGCCGAATTCCTTCATCGGGCTCAACTTCGTCAGAGAACATATTCCGATGGTCGCGGTGGCCGCCTTCTTTCAGAAGGATCCATCGGTGCTGATCGCGCATTCCGGCGTCGGCAATGACAGCCTTGCCGCCTTGAAGGGCAAGCCGATCATGATCAGCGCGGATACGCGCTTCGGCTATTGGCTGTTTCTGAAGGCGAAATTCGGTTACACCGATGACCAGATCCGTCCCTACAATTTCAACATGGCGCCGTTTCTCGCCGACAAGCACGCCGTGCAGCAGGGCTATCTCACCAGCGAGCCCTATCTCATCGAGCAGGCAGGCGTCAAACCGGTGGTCATGCTGCTCGCCGATTCGGGCTATTCGAGCTACGGCTCGCTGATCGAGACTTCGCAGAAGCTGATCGACGAGAAGCCCGACCTCGTTCAGCGTTTCGTCAATGCCAGCATCGAGGGTTGGTATTCCTATCTCTATGGCGATCCGGCGCCTGCCAATGCGCTTATCAAGCGTGAGAACGCAGATGAGAACGACGGGCTTCTTACCTACGCGATCGGCAAGCTCAAATCCCACGGCATCGTCGACAGCGGCGATGCGCTGAAGGATGGGATCGGCGCCATGAGCGAAGCGCGGTGGGAGACGTTCTTCAAGGTGATGGCGCAAGAAGATCTTTATGCGAAGAACCTTGATTGGAAGAAGGCCTTTACCTTGCGCTTCGTCAATCATCGCGTCGGAATGGCGGCCAAAAAGTAATGCGCGCGTGATGGCGCGGGGACCGCGATGAGCGAGGAGGCGTCGGCGTCGCCGCTCGTCGCTGTGAGCGGGCTGCGGAAGGTCTTCCGCAACGGCGTCGCGGCGCTGGATGGCGTCGACCTCGCGATCAACCGCGGTGGCTTCGTGAGCATTCTCGGCCCTTCGGGCTGCGGCAAGAGCACTTTGCTGCGGCTCATCGCTGGGCTGACGCCGCCCTCGGCGGGGCTCGTCACCTGGCCCGGTGGCGCCGCCGGCGGCATCGGCTTCGTATTTCAAGAGCCGACGCTCATGCCGTGGGCGACGGTCTGGCACAATATTTATCTGCCGCTGCGCATCGCCGGCGTGGAGCGCGCCGAGGCGGGCCCGCGCATTGACGCGACGCTCGAGGCGATGGGGCTCGAGGGTTTCGCCCAGGTCTACCCGCGCGAGCTTTCGGGCGGGATGCGCATGCGCGTGTCGATCGCGCGCGCGCTCGTGACCGAGCCGCAACTCTTGCTCCTCGACGAACCGTTCGCCGCCCTCGACGAGATCACGCGTTTCCGACTTAACGAAGATCTGCTGCGCTTGTGGCAACGGCACGACTGGACCGTGGTCTTTGTCACCCACAGCGTGTTCGAATCAGTGTTTCTTTCGAACCGTATCGTCGTCATGACTAAGCGTCCCGGCCGCATCGCCGCCGACGTGCCAATCGAGCTGCCTTATCCACGCGAGCCGAGCCTGCGCACCGCGCCCGATTATGCCGATGCCTGCCGCGCCCTGTCGCAGCTGCTTGCCGAGGCCTCGGCATGACCGAGCGCGGCCTCAAGCTCGCGGCGCCGATCGCGGTCGGCATCGTCATTCTTGCCGCCTGGGAGGCCGTGGTGCGCTGGAGTGCGATCCCGCCCTATATCCTTCCCGGCCCGATCCTGATCGGCGAGGCGCTGTGGCATGACGGTCCCAGCCTTTTCTTCTCGCTGCTCGTCACCTTGCGCATCACCTTGGTCGCGCTCGCGGCGGCGGTCGTGCTGGGCGGCGCCATCGCCGTGCTCTTCGCGCAATCGCGGCTGCTGGAATTGAGCTTCTTTCCCTATGCGGTGATACTTCAGGTGACACCCATCGTCTCGATCGCGCCGCTGATCATCATCTGGGTCAATGACACGTTTCTCTCGTTGCTGATCTGCGCCTGGATCGTGGCGTTCTTTCCCGTGGTCGCGAACACGACGTTGGGTCTCAACAGCGCCGATCGCAATCTCGTCGCGTTGTTCCGGCTCTATGGCGCCTCGCGTTGGCAGAGCCTGCGCTTTCTGCGCCTGCCTTCGGCGCTGCCTTACTTCCTGGGCGGGGTCAAGATCAGCGGCGGCCTTGCGTTGATCGGCGCGGTGGTGGCGGAGTTCGTCGCCGGCACGGCCGGCACCGAGACGGGCCTTGCCTCGCGCATCCTCGAGGCCGGCAATCGTCTCGAGATGCCCAAGCTTTTCGCCGCGCTGCTGCTGCTCTCGCTCGCCGGCATCCTGATTTTCGTCGCGCTTTCCTGGCTTTCGCGCGCGCTCTTGTCGCACTGGCACGAGAGCGCGCTTCCGGAGGAAGAATAGGGCGGGGCGGCTCAGGCGCCGCGTACGAGGTCGATGAGCGATAACGCATCTGCGGGCGGCGCATCGTCGCGCCAGGCGACATGCCCGTCGGGACGGACGAGGACGAGCGCGCGCTCGTAGAGCGCTGCGACCGCCGCATCCGGCAGCTCAACGATCTTTAGCGGCACGCCGCGCTTTTCCGCGGCGGCGGCGAGCGGCGCGGCCGAGGGCGGCGATGCGCCAAGACGCAGCAGGATGAATCCCTGGCCGAAGAGATCGAGGGTCGAGCGGTTCTCTGCGATCCAGGCATGGGGCGCGCGCGTGCCGGGCCGCGCCATCGGAACGAATTCCGGCGTCTGGAAGGGAACGGATTTGCTGCCGTCGGGCGCGCAGATCGGCGAGTTCTCGTAGCAATATCCCAAGCGCAGATTCTCAGTGAAGATCGCGCTGCGTCCGCGGCCGGTGCGGATGAAGGCCTCGAGAAAGCGCTTGCGCGCGTCATCGCCCGCGGAGCCGGGCGCGTCGATATCCGCGCTCGTCGGCAGCTCGACCATGATATTGAATTCATCGGTCGAGACGCGGACATTGTTGAGCGCCACGGGCTTGCGTTCCGCCTCATAAGCGTCGAGAAGCCGCGGACCACCCCAGCCTTTGATCACCGCCGCGAGCTTCCAGCCGAGATCGACGGCATCGGCCAAGCCGGTATGAAGGCCGAGCCCGCCGGTCGGCGAATTCTGGTGCGCGGCGTCGCCGGCGATAAAGACGCGGTGGTCGCGGTAATGTTCGGCCACGCGCTCGCGCCGTTCCCAGCTCATCACCGACAGGATTTCGTAATCGAAATCCCGCCCGGCGAGCCGGCGCATATAGGCGGGCGGGTCGTAGCCCGGCACGGCCTTCAGCACCGAGAGACGCCAGGTTTCCTTGCCGTCGATGCCGATGATCTCGCCCCAGCTGCCGCCCGCATCGGTGAAACGGAAGAAGCGCGCCCAACCTTTGTCGTGGATCTCCATCAATTGGCGCGAGCGGAAATAGATATTGACGCTGTTGGAGACGATTCCGAGGCCCTCATAGCCGAAGCCGAGCGAGGTCACGACGGTGCCATCGGCGCCGTCGCAGCCGACGAGATAGCGCGCGGGGAGCGTCTCGCTCCTGCCGGTCACGCGATCGGTCACGGTGGCGCGCACGCCGCTCTCGTCTTGCGTGAAAGAATCGAGGCTCGTCATATGGCGCAAAGTGACGAGCGGCAGCGAGCGCGCGCGTTCCAAGAGGATCGGGTCATAGAAGATTTGCGCGCAGCCCGCGCCCGGCTCGGGCGTGAAGGAAAGCTTGGTGTCGGCATAGGACGGAACCTTGAAGCGCGCGAGCTCGTGGCCGATCATGCTGGTGCAGTAGACGAAATCGTTGG
>JBJKPV010000051.1:0-4675 GCA_046706015.1 Allostellaceae bacterium
AACCAGTAGCCGCCCGCCCGGCGGCGGAAGAAGCAGAGGGAGAAACCATGCCCGTCTTGAAGCGCAAGGATGCCGAGATCTATTTCGAGGAATATGGCGCGGGCTATCCGGTGCTGCTCTTCGCGCCGGGCGGCATGCGCTCGCAGATGGGGATGTGGCATAAACCCGCCGACGGGCCGCCGCGCGCCTGGAACGATTGGACCCAGGTGCTGGGCGAGCGCTATCGCGTCATCGCCATGGATCAGCGCAATGCCGGCCGCTCCAGCGGCGCGGTCGAGGCGGGCGACGGCTGGCGCACTTACGCCGAGGATCAGCTGGCCCTGATGGATCATCTCGGCATCGCGCGCTGCCACGTGCTCGGCGGCTGCATCGGCTCGAGCTTCTGTCTCACCTTGTGCGAGATCGCGCCGGAGCGGTTGAGCGCCGCCGTGCTGCAGAACCCGATCGGGCTCAATCCGGAATTCCCGACCTATTTTCCCGACAGCTTCGTCGATTGGGCGAAAGAGCTACGCCAGGCCCGGCCCGAGCTCGACGAGCGCGCGCTCGCCGCTTTCGGGCGCAATATGTGGGGCGGCGATTTCGTCTTCTGCGTTTCGCGCGAAATGGTCGCGCAATGCACGGTGCCGGCGCTGGTGCTGCCCGGCAACGATAAGCCGCATCCGACCGCGACCGGCCTCGAGCTCGCTGCGCTTTTGCCCAAGGCCGAGATGCTGCGCGACTGGAAGGGTCCCGAGCATCTCAAGGTGCAGCGCCGCACAGTGGTGGATTTTCTCGCGCGTCATACGCCGGCGCGCTGATCCTGGAGGAGGAAGACAATGGCGAGCTACGAAGTCGATATCGAGGACGTCGAATATCTGCGCCATGGCGATAAGCCCTATCTCGCGCGCCTCTTCAAACCGCGCGGTAAGGGGCCGTTTCCTTCCGTGGTCGAGGCGCATGGCGGCGCCTGGACGAGCGGCGAGCGCACCAACAATGATTCGGTCAACCGCGAAGTGGCCGCGGGCGGCGTGGTGGTGGCGGCGCTCGATTTCCGCAATCCGCCCGAGGCCACTTATCCGGGCTCGGTGCAAGACGTCAATTACGGCATACGCTGGCTCAAATCGCACGCCGCCGAGTTCAATACGCGCGCCGACTGGGTCGGCACCATGGGGACCTCGAGCGGCGGCCATCTCGCCGTTCTGGCGGCGCTGAAACCGCTCGATGCGCGCTATGCCGCGATCAAGCGGCCGGGCGTGCAAGCCGATGCGCGCGTGCCCTTCGTCGTGACCTTATGGCCGGTGATCTGTCCCTTGGGGCGCTATCGCGTCTGGACGTCGCCCGAGGCGAGCGGGAAAGTCTCGCCGCGCGGCGGCAATCCGGCGCTCAGCCAGGTGAAGTACTGGCTCACCGAGGATGCGATGGCGGAGGGCAGCGCGGTCCTGGCGCTGGAGCGCGGCGACGAGGTCGAATTGCCGCATGTCCTCTATCTTCAGCATCCCGAGGATCCGATGCATCCGCGCCCCTTGATGGAGCAATTCGTCGCCAATTATCGCGCGCGCGGTGGCACGGTACGGCTGAGCCTTTTCGACGGCGCGGCTTACGATCAGCCGCGCAGCGATCCTTCGTCGGCGATTGCCAAGAAGGTGATCGCGGAGATCGTCGCCTTCATCCACGGCGAGACGGGGTGAGTGCCGCCATGACGCCGCGCGAGGTCGTGCGCGAATTCGTTCGCGCCTTCAATCGCGCCGACGTCGATGCGCTTGCCGCGCTTTATCACGAGGACGCGATCAATCATCAGGTGGCCTTGTCGCCGGTCGAGGGCCGCGACGCGTTCCGCGCGTTGTTCGAGCGCGAATTCGCCCAAGCGCAGATGATCTGCATCGTCGACAATCTCTTCGAGGACGGCGAATGGGCGATTCTAGAATGGCGCGATCCGCTCGGCTTGCGCGGCTGCGGGTTCTTTTGCGTGCGCGACGGCAAAATCGCGTTCCAGCGCGGCTATTGGGACCGGCTTTCCTTCCTGCGCCTGCACGATCTTCCGCTGCCCGAAGCGGAGTGAGCCAGGCCATCCATCTTGTTGTAACGCCGCTGCTCCACCGGCGTGGCGTTAGTCTTTGATGATCGGCCGCAGGGGCCGCTCGAAAGCCCAGACCATGAGCCCGGCGGCAAAGGCAATGGCGGCGATGAGCGCGAAGAAATGCGCCTTGGCCATGCCGCTCCAGAAGCTGCCCAGCCAGCCGGCGACGAAGCTGCCGGCGAAATCGGACGCGAGCCATAGGCCCATCATCATGCCGACGATCGGGATCGGCGCCACTTTCGTCACCAACGAGAGTCCGGTCGGCGAGAGATAGAGTTCGCCGACGGTGATAATGACGAAATAGGCGAGCAGCCAGAGCCAGCTCGCCTTTTCGCCGCCGCCCAAATGCCACGCCGCCGCCGCCAACACCAGATTGGCGAGACCGAGGCCGAGGCATCCCAGCGCCATCTTGCGGATCGTCGAGGGCTCGCGGCCGCGCCGCGCCTGCCAGCGCCAGAGCGCGACGACGAAAGGCGTGAAGGCGAAGATCATGAAGGGGTTGAAGGCCTGGAACCAGGTGGTGGGGATGGTCGCGTCCCAGCCGAGCAGGGCGATCGAGCGGTCGGTCGATGCGTCGGCCCAAAGCGCGATGGTGTTGCCTTGCTGCTCATAGCCCGCCCAGAAGAAGACGACCGGCAGGCACAAGAGCGCGATCGCGATGACGGCGCGGCGCTCCGCGCGATCGAGCTTGCGCGGCGACGACACGAAGGGCGCGGCGGGAAGCGGCGGATCGGGCGGAAGCTGGCGCAGCGCATAGAGATAGATCGCGAGCCCCGCCACCATGCCGACGCCTGCCGCGCTGAAGCCGTAGCGCCAGCCGGCCTCCTCGCCCAAGGTGCCGCAGACGAGCGGCGAGAAGAAGGCGCCGATATTGATCCCGACATAGAAGATCGAATAGGCGCGGTCGCGGCGCGGATCGCCCGGCGCATAGAGCCGTCCGACCTGGGTTGAGATGTTCGGCTTGAAGGCGCCGTTGCCGATGATGAGAGCCAGGAGCGCGAAGAGAAAGAGCGGCTCGAACGCCATCATGAAATGGCCGGCCGCCATGAAGAGCGCGCCGATGACGACGGTGCGGCGCTGGCCGAGCACGCGATCGGCCAACAGCCCGCCGAGGATCGGCGTCAGATAGACGAGGCCGGTGTAAAGCCCATAGATCTGCGACGCCATGGGCTGCACGTCCAACGGCCCGAAGACGAAAACGAGCGCGCGCTCGAGCGCCGCATAGCCGAGCACTTTCCCGGCCTCGTGCGGCTGGAGCAGGTACTTCACCATGTAGAGGACGAGAAGCGCGCGCATCCCGTAGAAGGAAAAGCGCTCCCACATCTCGGTGGCGAAAAGAAAGCTCAAGCCCTTGGGGTGGCCGAGAAACTCGCCCGCGCGGCCATCGGCGGCCAAGCGGGGTGCGCGCCCGCGGTGCTGCGCGGCGGTCTCGCCCTCGCCGTCGTCGGTCACAGCCAGGAGGCGCGCTTGAAGCGGTAATAGAGGAAGGCGCAGATCGCAGCGATCGTCCCCATCACCGCCGGGTAGCCGAAGCGCCAGTCGAGCTCGGGCATGATCTTGAAGTTCATGCCATAGATGCCGGCGATCGCGGTCGGCACGGCGAGGATCGCGGCCCAGCCCGCTAGCTTCTTGACGATGTCGTTCTGGCGTGCCGAGGCGAGCAGAAGCGTCGCCTCGAAGGCAGAGGCCAAACGCTCACGGAGGTCGAGGATGGCGTCGTTGAGCAGTTGAATATGGTCGTGCAAATCGTGGAGATAGGGCTCGATCACCGCCGGCGCGGCGACGAATTCGTGCCGGCCGAGGCGGGTTGAGATCTCGATCATGGGCGAGACCACACGGCGCATGCGCTGCAGCTCGACGCGCAGGCGATAGATGCGCTCGATCTTCTCGTTGGCGGGGGTCGCCGTGAATATCTCTTCCTCGATCTGCTCCAGCTCCTCCTCGATCTCGTCGAGCACGGGGAAGTAATTGTCGGTGATGAAATCGAGGATCGCATAGAGGATGAAGCTCTCGCCGATGCGGAAGAGCTGCGGCGTGCGCTCGCAGCGCTTGCGCACCTCGGCATAGGACACGGACGCGCCATGGCGGATCGAGACGACATAGCCCTTGCCGACGATCAGATGCGTCTCGCCGAACTGGATCTTGCCGTCGACCAGCTGCGCTGTGCGCACCGACAGGAAGGTGACGTCGCTGTAAGTGTCGAGCTTGGGGCGCTGATGCGCGTGATAGACGTCTTCGATCAGCAGCTCGTGCAGGCCGAATTGCTTCTGCATGAGCCCGATGATCGCGTCGTCGGGCTCGTGCAGCCCGATCCAGACGATACCGTTCTCGCGCAGGCCGGCGAGGCCGCATTGGTCGATCGCGATGTCGCGCCGCACGCCGTCCTGGTAGACCGCGCAAGTGACGATGCCGCGGCGGCTCTCCTCCGACAGGCAATCGGGCGTTGGCGGCGGAGCGACATTCGCATCACTCATCGCGCGTTTCTCCCGCACGCGATTGCGGCAAGCTCGGTCCCGCGCGGGGGGGCCCCGGCGGGCGGGGGGGCGTTCTCGCCGGCGCGGGCTCGCGCGGCTAGTGCGCCCCCAGGGGCGGGGGCGGTTTCTTTACCATGATGATACG
>JBJKPV010000052.1:0-7597 GCA_046706015.1 Allostellaceae bacterium
CGAAATTCACGCCGACGGATCGCGGCTGAGCGCGGCGGCGATGACGAGGCAGAACCCGCCGGTGCCGATGGCAAAGCGCAGCAGATGCCAGCGCCACCAATCGTCGCGCAGCTGCGTCCAATTCGCCGGCGGCGAAGCGGGCGACCAGGTCATCATGGTGGCGTTGATCGGCTGGTTGGCGAAGCGGGTAATGAGGCCGCCGGCGATGAAGAGCGCCGCCGCGATCGCGAGCAAGGCGAGCCGCGACCGGTCGTGGCGCGCGAGCGCGGCGGCGAGGATGGTCAACAGCACGGTGACGCCGCCCACCACCGGCAAGGCCACGTTCAAGCCGCGGATGGCGTGCTGCTGCTGCGCGACATAGGTCGCGGCATCGATGCCCGCCGGGTTGTAGATCAGCCAGACCGCGAACATCGCGCCCACGATCAGCGCGGCAGCCAGCAGATTGGCGAAATCGACCGTCGTCGCGAGCATCGGGGATGCCTTTCGTGATAGGGTTGACCCGCTCTGTATTCGTCCTAATGATATACGGATTAATTTGCCCGTCAAGGTGAGTCTCAAGGTGCCTTCGTGAGCCGGACCCGAAAACGGCGCGCCTATGATTCCAGCGCGCGCAAAGAAGCCGCGGAAGCGACGCGGCGCGCGATCATCGACAATGCGCGGCGCCTCTTCCTCGCGCGCGGCTATGCCGGCACGACCATGCCGGCGATCGCCAAGGCGGCGAGCGTCGCGCTCGACACGGTTTATGCCGTGGTCGGCAACAAGCCGACGCTCTTCCGCCTCCTCGTCGAAGCGGCGATCTCGGGCCGCGACGAGGCCGTCATTGCCGAGGAGCGCGACTATGTCCGCGCCATGCGCGCCGAGCCCGATCCGGCGCGCAAGCTGCGCCTCTATGCGGCGGCGCTGGGCGCGATCCATCCCCGGCTCGCGCCGATCTTTCAGGTGCTCGAGACCGCCGCGCCCCTGGACTCCGATCTGAAAAATTTCTGGCGCGAGATCTCGAAGCGCCGCGCCGCCAATATGCGCGTCCTCGCCGAAGAGCTGGCGGCGACCGGACGCTTGCGCGCCGGCCTCACCGTGCCGGTCGTCGCCGACATCATCTGGAGCATGAACGCGCCCGAGTTCTTCCTCCTGCTGGTCGAGCAGCGCGGCTGGTCGCGCGCGCAATTCGCCGAGTGGCTCGGCGAGGCGTGGGTGAGGCTGTTGCTGGACGCGTAAGCAGCGCGGCCGGCGCGCGCTCTTTAACGTGTCGCGCCGAGCGCGGCGGCTCAGCGCATCGGCGACGCGCCAGCAGATCGCACCGTCTCCGTTGGGAAAGTGGCCACGCCCCTGTCGGCGGAGCCGCGGCGAGAGGACGCCCCCCTCACTTTAAAAAAAAAAACCGACGAATGAACCGGAAAGTCGACGCGCGATCGGCTCGTATTCGCCACCATTTTGCGTTGTTAGAAACTCGAATACACTACTATTGGTTACCTTTAGCTACATATCTGAGGGAGGAATGGCCATCATGTCGAAACGAATTCCATGGCGTGACCGAGCGCACACAATGGCCGCAACGCTGTTTGGCGTTGCGACTCTGGCAATCGCCGGCCCCGCATTTTCCGCGCCCTGCCAAGGACCCGGAGCGCCCAGCGACACGCAAACCAAATGCATCACGGCGATCTCGATTCCGGGCAATCCAGTGATCTCTTTCGACATCAGCTGGGTGAACCCGAAACGCGGCGAGTACTATCTCGCCGATCGTTCGAACGCGGGCGTCGACATCATCGACACGCGACACCTCATGTTCGAGCGGACGATCGGCGGCTTTGTCGGCATCGTGCTGAACGGGGCAAAGACCGCCGTCGACAATAATCATTCGGGGCCCGATGGCGTCACGACACATGGGCGATGGCTTTATGCCGGCGACGGCGACAGCACGCTCAAGGTGATCGACCTGGACTCGCATAACCCCAATCCGATCACGCAGACCATCTCCACCGGCGGGACGACGCGCCTCGACGAGATGGCATTGACGACCGACGGCAAATTGCTGATCGCCGCGAACAACGCCGAAGATCCGCCCTTCGCGACCTTATTCAAGGCGAACGGCGATTCATCCTTCAGCGCGGTCTCGAAAATCACGAAGATAACGGTCGACACGTCGATCATCCCGCCCGGGTTCGGTCTCTCGCTCGAGCAACCGGCGTGGGATCCCAAGACGCAGCGCTTTTATACCTCGATCCCGATCATCGCCAACAACCCGGCCGGATGTAACTACGGTCAGCTTGCCGGCCCCATCACTTGCGATGGCGGATTGCTGGTGACGGATCCCTATACGATTGGCGGGCCGAGCGCGGTTCAGGGGGCTTTCGACTCCTCGACCAATACCGGCGTTGTACCGCTTCACGCCTGCGGTCCCAATGGCGCCAGCGTGGGCGTTCACGACAATCTGATCTTGGGATGCACCCCCAACAATAATCCGAGCAACACGACCACGCTGATCATCAACGCCGCGACCAAGAACTACGCCAATGTCGGCGGGATCACCGGGTCGGATGAAGTGTGGTTCAACGAGGGCGACACGCGCTATTACACCGGCTCGAGTGGCGCGATTAAGCCGGCCGGCTCGCCGCTCGGCCGCGGCTCGGTGCTCGGGGTGATCGATGGCACCAGCATCCTGATCGAGACCATCCCGCAATCCTCGGGCTCGCACTCGGTGGCTGCCGATTCGAAGCACAATCTGATCTTTGTTCCGCAGATATACACGCGCCCTGCCGGCACAATTCCGGCCGGTGACGCCAACACAACGGCCGGGAGCGGCAGCGCGACGGTGGGTCAGTTGACCTGCGGCGGCTCGAACGGCTGCGTTGCCGTCTACTGGCACGACACGCGCCACGACCATGACGAAGACGCGGATGGTGATGATAAGGGGCACGGGGACGATCGCTGAGCCGATGGGTCAGACCATGACGCAAGCCACGGTCTGACCTCGGCGATCGCGTAGAGCGTTTTCCGCCGAAGTGGAATCCGGTTCGGCGCAGAAAACGCGACCAAAACCAATGAATCTAGAGCGTGGTCCGATTCAATCGGATCGGAACATGCTCTAGCTCGAAAGGGCGAGAAGGTGGAGGGCGCCGGGCGTGGCGCCCTCCGCGCGTTTTTTTCTGCTGCGGGTCGAGCGCGCGCCTCGCGCCCTCACCCGCCCAGAAACTCGACCAGCTTCAGGATCACCTGGTCCGGCGCCTCTTCCATCAGCCAATGACCCGCGCCCTTGATAATGACGCCCTCGACCTGGCTCGCGACCATGCTTCCCTGATCGATGAGGAATTGGCCCGAGGCCTTCTCGCCGGTCAGCACCAGCATCTTCATCGCGAGCTTCGTTTTCGCGAGGTCCGCGAAATCCGCGGCGTCTTGCGGGAAGGCATGGAACACCTCGAAGCCCGCACGCATCGCGCCCGGCTGCGCATAAGCAAGCGCGTAGAATTGCCGGTCGGCCTCGGGCACGGATCTCTTCGCATCGGCCGCGAAATCGTTCCAGAAATGCTCGAGAAAGATGCGCTCGCGCCCCTCGACGAGCTTCAACGGCGTCTCGCCATAGAAATGGAAATGCCACAGATCGCGCAGCAGGAAGACGCTGTTCCAATCGCCGATGCCGGGCAGAAACGCATCCATCAGCGCGATGCGCTCGACCGCCGCCGGGAATTGCGCGGCATAGGCATAGGCCACCATGAGGCCGATATCGTGGCCGCAAATTCTGGCGCGCTTCAACCCGAGCGCGTCGGCAAGGGCTTTGATGTCCCGCGCCATGCTCTTCTTGTCATAGCCTTGCGCCGGCTTGCCCGATTGGCCGAAGCCGCGCAGATCGGGCGCGATCACGCGCCGCGTCGCGGCCAGCCTGTCGATAAGCGGAAGCCACATATGGCTCGTCTCGGCATAGCCGTGGAGCAGGATCACCGGCTCGCCCGCGCCCGCTTCGAGGTAATGGAGCTGCACGCCCCCTACCTCGGCGAAAAGGCTCTCGACCATGGAACACCTCGCGCGCAGCTCTTTTGTTCACGCGATCATCGCATGGGCGCAAGGCGGGCGCAATTTGGCGTCCAACATCGTCGCGGTTTCTTTATCCCCTCAGGCCGAGCGCGGCAGCTCCGCCCGCAGGCTCGCGCGGCCATGCTCCAGGCGCAGCAGCACCAGCACCGCGGCAAAGGCGATCACGTCGGGGATCGCGCTGACGAGATAGAGCTTGGGCAGGCTCCAATGCAGCGAGAGCATGGCGCCGCCGATCGCCGGGCCGATCACCGCGCCGATGCGGCCGATGCCCAAGGCCCAGCCCACGCCGGTGGCGCGGATATAGGTCGGGTAATAGGCGGCGGCGAGCGCGTTGGCCGCGTTCTGGCCGACGACGATGCCGACGCCGGCGACGCCCGAGGCGATCAGGATCGAGGCAAGCCCGATGCCGACCGAGCCCAAGGCCGCGATGCCGATCGCGGCGATCAAGAAGGCCGGCAGCGCGATCACGAAAAGCCCGTGCCGCTCGAGCACCGGCGCCACCACGATGCAGGCCGCGACGCCGCTGAGATTGAGCGTCGCCGCCACCACCGCCGCCATCGCGATCGTCAAGCCGGCGCTGTGCAGGACGATCGGCAGCCACGAGGTGACGAGGAAGAGATCGAGCAGGCTCATGAAGAAGACGACCCAGAGCAGCACCGTGCCGGCGGCGCGGCCCTGGCGGAAGAGATGGCCGACGGTGAACCCGGTCTTGCTCTCCTCGGCGATGACGAAGCGCGTTTCCGGGACGAAGAGGGCCGTCGGATTGATCCGCCGCAGCACCGCGATCACGCGCTCGGGCGAGGCCTCGTTGACGACGAGATGCCGGATCGATTCCGGCAGCACGAAAGCGAGGCCGAGCGCCACCACCAGCGGCACGATCGCGCCGACGAGAAACACCGATTGCCAGCCGAACTGCGGAATGAGATAGGCCGAAAGGAACCCGCCGGCGGCGCCGCCCAGCGGGAACCCCACGAACATGATCACGGTCATCGAGGCGCGCTTGCGCTCGGGAAAGAATTCCGAGGTCAGCGCGATCGCGTTGGCCATGCCGCCGCCGACGCCGACGCCGGTCAAGAACCGCAGGATCGAGAGCGAGGTGAGTGACCAGGCCGCGGCCGAGAGCGCCGAGAAGATCGCGAAGGCGACGACGCTGCCGAGCATCACGCGCTTGCGCCCGAATTTGTCGGCGAGCGGCGCGATGAAGAGACAGCCGACGAGAAGCCCGGCCAGCCCGGCCATGAAGGCGGGGGTGAAGCTGTGCGGCGGCAAATGCCAATCTCGGACCACCGCGGGCGCGACGAAGGCGATGTTGAGCGCGTCGAACCCTTCGAGCAGGGCGCAGGCGCCGCTCAACAGCAGCACCGCGACCTGCACCCAGCCGATCTTCTGCTGGTTGATCCATCTTGTGATGTCGATTGTCGTATCCATGGCGATCCTCCGTCGAGCCGGCTGCGGCCGATCTCGCCCCTCGCCGCTCTTGTCGCGGGGGGCCTCCGCCCGCGTCTTCTTCGTAGCGAGAGGACGCGACGGCCAAATGTTATCTATCTCAATCTGAATGTGAGCACGCCGACGGTTACGCCGACCTGTCGCAGGCCTGAAAAGAAATTCATCCGCGTCGCGGAAAAGCGCGCGCGACGGCGCTCGCTCGTGGCGATCAAGCCTCGGGCAGCAAATCGCCTTTCAGGTCGGAGAGAAGCTGAATGAGGGATTCGAGCTGATCGGCGACCGCCTTCAAATCTGCCTTCTTGGCTGCGCTCGACGCGGCCGGCCGCTCCACCAGCTCGCGCAAATGCGCGAGCTTGGCGTCGAGATGGGAATGGAGCCGCGATTGCGGGGCTATGCGCAGATCCGCCAGCCGGTAGATCAGGGTCTGGCCGTGATCCGCGGCCGCGTCGCCGGATTGGGCGAGCTCAGGCACCTCGACCGCGGCGAGATTGGCGTGACGGGCGACCGCCGCATCGCGGATCACATTGCCCATGACCGAATTCTTTCCTCCCATCGCAAAGGCTCCCTCGCGCGTGATGCCGGCACGCCGACGTCCCCCCGCTCCCCGCCTGCTCGAAAAATACGCCTGCACCGCTGCCAGTATGACACCGCTGCGGATCGTCTGGACCAAGGACCTGCCCGCGCGCATCATCCATATGGATGAAGACGGCTCCCGGGATCGCGCGGCGCCGCCTCATGAGCGGGGCAGCGAGCGCGCTGCTTAATTCTCGGGCGAATCCGGTTGTGGCGCTTCCGGGCGCGGGCTATGGAACGAAAAGGCAGGCGATAGAGGCGCCCTGGCATGACCTTCACGGATCGGTCTGCTCGGCTGCTGGCCGATATTTACGCGGCCGCCCTCGATGCGGATCTGTGGCAAGAGACGCTGCGCCGCCTCACCGAGGCGGCGGGCGCGGAATCGAGCCGGCTGATCCTGGCCGCGCCCAACCCTGAGCGCCGCCACGGCCGGGCCTATCTCGTCGGCCACTATACCGAGGCGATGCACCGCGCCTACAAGGCCTATTACCACGCGCTCGACCCACGTCCTGCCGTGCTGGCATCGCTTCCCGTGGGCACGCCGATGCCGTCGCACCATCATTTCGACGAAGCCTTCATGGCGCGCAGCGAATTCTGCACCGACTTCGTCCTCCGCAATGGCGGGCGCTACTCGCTCTCCTATACGCTCGCGCGCGAGCCCCGGCTCTTCGCCGAGCTCCTCCTGACGCGCCCGGCGCGGCCGGGACCGTTCGAGGCGCGCGAAATCGAGGGCTTCGCCCGCTTCGTTCCGCATTTGCAGAACGCGGCGCGTATCGCCGCTGTGGCCGGGCGCTGGGATCAGCTCGGCCGCTTCGCGGTCGCGACGTTCGACGAAAGCAACAAGGGGATCGTCATCGTCGACCGCGAGAGCCGGGTCATCCACATGAACGCGGCAGCGTCCCGGCTCATCGCCCGCGGCGACGGCATCCTGCTCCGCGATCGCACTTTGGCCGCAGCCAAAGCGTCGGAGCGCGCGAAGCTCGCGCGCCTGATCGCCGCCACGACCGAGCTTGGCCCCGACAAGCCGCCGCATCGCGTCGACCTCGCGATTTCGCGCGCGCAGAACCGTGTTCCCTATCTGCTGACCTTGGCGCCGCTCCTGGGCGAACCGCTCTTGGGCGCGCTCGATTCGGGCCTGCCCGGCGCAAGGGCGCTGATCATCATCGTCGATCCGATGACCGATGACGGACACACGCATCGGCGCTTGATCGATGTCTTCGGCTTGACCCGCGCGGAGGCGAGGCTTGGCGCGGCGCTGCTGCAAAGCAAGAGCATCGCCGCGATCGCGCAGGAGACCGGCCTTGGCGTCCCGACCTTGCGCACGCAGCTGCGCGCCATCCTGAAAAAGACGGGCACCGCGCGGCAGTCGGAATTCGTGCGGATCGCGACCCCGCTCGCTTCCACCGGCGCCGATCCATCGCCGCTGCCCGATCAGAACGCGGCGAGCGCATCGGCCGAGTGCTGAGCGCGAGCGCCGCGGCCTTCGCCGCGCGAATGCCGCCTTCTAGCGGAACTGCCAGTCGTTCTCGCCCGGCTCGATATGGAAGCGCGC
>JBJKPV010000053.1:0-5482 GCA_046706015.1 Allostellaceae bacterium
TCACGCTATGGGAAATGCGAATCCGTGAGCTGGCTGCTTCCGGTCGACGACACGCATTACATGCTTTACGCCGCGCTCAAGCACAAGCCGGGTTGGAGCCGCGCCTTCACCCGGCCCGGCGGCAAGAGCTGGGACGAGATGACCGAGGCGGAGCATCAAAGCTCCCCCGACGACTACGAGGCGCAGATCGGCCAAGGCCCGATGACGCTTCACTCCGAAGAGCATCTCGCGACCACCGACCAGGGCATCGTCATGCTCCGGCGCCTGATCCTTCAGCAGGCCGAAGCCGTGGTCGACGGCAAGGATCCGGTCGGCGTCAGCTTCGACGAAAACCCGGCGCCCGAGAAGACGCAGGCGGGCAATTTCGTCGTCGAGGGCTGAGAGGCCAGTTCCGCCACTCCAGCAAACCGGGGATCAACTCAGGCGCAGCAAACGCCGCGCGTTCTCGGCGCGAATGCGCGCCAGATCCGCCGCCGATGTCTCGAGCGCGCTCACCGCCTCGATCGTCCCCCCGATGAGCGCCTTGCCGTGCTCCGCATCGAAAGGCGCGTCGGTCGCGAAAAGACAATGGTCGGTCGCGAAGAAGGCATGGCCGCATCGCGTCGCCGCGATATTGCCGTTGAGCGCCGTGTCGGCGTAGAGCTTCTTGTAGTACTCGACCGGCTTTAGCTTCAGGCCCGCCTGCTCCGCCGCCGGATTGCGGTCGCTGGTACCGAAGAAGATCTGACTGAAGCCGAGCCCGATCTTGCCGGCGTAATAAGGAATCATGCCGCCCATGTGATGGGTGATGATCTTCAATCCCGGCAGCTCGTCATAGATGCCCGAATAGATGAGGCGCGTCACGGCCGCAGTCGTCTCGTAGGGCCAGCCGAAGCTGAACCAGATCTCGGCTTCGGACGCGGTCTCGGTGGCGTAATCGGCGAATTGCGGCCCGCGGATCGGATGAATCCAGACCGGCAGGTCGTGCTGCGCCATGCGCTCGAAGATCGGGCGGAACTCCGGCGCGCTGAGTGGCTTGCCCTCGACATTGGTGAAGATCTGTATACCGCGCGCGCCGAGCGTTCCGATCGCGCGCTCGATCTCGGCGAGGCATGCCGGAGCGTTGTTCATCGGCATCGACGCGATGAACGCGGGGAACCGCTCGGGATGTGCCTGGCAGATCGCCGCCAGCCCGTCATTGGCGATGCGCGCCAGCTCGGGCGATTGCTCGGGCCCCGCCAAGAGCTCGATCGGCGGATTGGCGAGCGAGAGAACCTGCTGATAATCGCCATAGCGATCGAGCAGCCGCAGCCGAGCGTCGAGATCCCACAAAGTCGGCAAACGTGGAAACGCCTTCAACACGATGTGCCCGGGAATGAGATCGCCGAGCCGGTCGAAGAGCTGCTTCGGAATGAAGTGATTATAGATATCGATGATCATGGCTGCCTCCCCTGCTCCCCGCACGAAGCTGGGAGCTTGGCGAGGCACCCTCGCCTCGGTCAACGGCAAAAATAAGCGTCGCACGGGGGCTGCGGCCCGGGGCTGCGGCGGGACACGTGCTCACATGCTTCACGCTCGCCTTCGTTCAGAGGCGCACACGCCATGCGCTAGACGATGGCGGACGGAAACAAGAACAGCGAGATGTCGGGGGCCAACATTCCACAGGCATTGCGGTGACACTCGCAACCTTGGGCTGGCTCGCGCTGCGGTGCCGGCTGCGAATGCCGACGCAGCGATCCGGCGTGGCACTGTGCGATCCATTTCGTTCCCGGCGCGTGCGGCTTATCACAGAAATAACACGAGCACAGCCACAGAAATGACGCGCGCCACCGTGCGCAATCGCGATTAGGAATCACGCGTTCGCAACAGTGACGAGGAGCGCTCGATGACGAGGATAGCAAGAGGGACAGAGGTGTTACCAATCACTTCGCATCGTTGTACGGATCAGATCAAACCGGCGGACGCTGCGTCTTTCGCTTGATCTCGAGAGCGCCAGCAGCGCGCTTGGCCTTACCTTCGTCGAGAAGGCCGGCAAAATTTTCCTAAAATTTTACGCAAATCATAACGATCGCGCGTTGACGCCAGATCGATCGCAAACGCCGCGCCAACACGCGCGCCTTCCAGCAGCCCGATCAAGCGCGTTCACCTCATCTTAAGACAGCCCTCCGAAAATACGCGACGAGGAGGCCGCGATGAAAGCTCGAGTTTTCGCCGTATTGTCGTTGTTGGCATTGACGAGCCTCGGCTTTGGTGCGAGCGCTCGAGCCGGCACAGCGATCGCCACGGGAGACGCCGTCGTCCCGCCGATCGGCTATATCGGCTTCTGCATCAAGCACAGCAAAGAATGCCTGCTCTCGGTCGCGAAGCCCGATGTCGTCGATCTCACCGATGCACGCCGCGCGGAGCTCGAACGCGTGCAAGCCGACATCAACTGGCGGATCAAGCCGCGCGCGAATCCGAGACATGCCTGGCAATATGCGGATGACGGGTATGGCGACTGCAATACCTATGCGCTCACAAAGCGCCAGGCATTGATCGCGCTGGGCTGGCCGGAGGACGCGTTGTTGCTTGCCGCTGTCTATGACGAACTCGGCGAAGGCCATCTCATACTCGTGGCCCGCACGAACAAAGGTGACTTCGTTCTCGACAATCGGCTGACCTCCGTGGTCGCCTGGAACACGCTTCCCTATCGCTGGATCTCGATGCAGAGCCAGGGGAGTCCGGCGCGCTGGGTCAGCGTTGTCGACCAACCGGTCATGATGGCGAAGGCCGAGCCGCGCCCGTAGGCGAAGCCGGCGCGGCGCATCAACGACGCTGCGCGATTATTTCCCTTCGATTGGTTTTCGACGAACGCCGCCTGTCAGACGCGCTGTGCGTGGCCCGATAGATAGTCGTAATCGGCCCAATTATTGTCGGTGATCGGAAAGGCGCCGTCGCCGGCAAGGATGACGCGGCCATCCCGCACCAGGCTGAATTTCTGCGCGCCGAGGGCGAATTCCGCGCTGACATGGTGCACCCCCTCCGGGAGGTCGAACCGATAGCGCTTTGCGCCGGTGTCGATCTGCACCGTAGCGGGCGCGACGAGAAAGGCGGTCGCGAAGACGCGATCCTCGAGATTCTCGACGCCTTTCGGCAGAGTCGGCCTGCGACTCCCGGGCGTCGCCGTTCCCGGAATGCTGCGCGGCGACAGACGGTAGAACCAATAGAGATCGTCGCGCTCGATCCGGCGTTGGCCGGTCTTGAACCAGCGAATGTAATACGCGCTCGCGGCGAGATAGGCCGCATGCGACAGAAGCTCGCCCCAATTGCCGCCGCCGATGCGCTGCGTCGCCGGCGCACCCAGATCCTCGACGTAGGTTGCCTCCGACCAGTCGTTCCACGTCACGATCTCGACCCATTGCGCGCCGACGTCGATCGCCGCCTCCCATTGCCGCGCCATGCCCTCGAAGCCGCGCGACTCGAAAACGCGGTAGTTCTTGCCGTAGCCGCGGTAATAGGGTGTGACCGGTGCCATGTAGAATTTTCCCGCGCGTCGCCATGCTTCGCCGATCTCGAGGCTCAACTTCGCGACACGCGCACCAGGCTCGCCCGCGCCGAAAAAGAAGAACCCGTCGAGATCTGGGTTGTCCGCGATGAGCCTGGTGACGCTGTGCGGCGTGAACGCTTTGGAGTGCCCTTGCGGATAATAGAACGGCACGAAAGTGAGTGGCTTCCCGGCCTGCGCGAGCGGCGTCAGGAACGCTCTCGCCCATTCCGCGTCGCCATCAAAGCTCGAGAGCAGCGGCTTGCCCTCAACCCGCATCATGTTCGGATGATCGTAGAACTCCGATACCATGTCGACGACCACGTCCGGCGGCAAGCCATCGGCCGAGAAGAAGAGCTTGCAATCGCTCCCGAGCGACGCCGCCGCCTTGAAGAGCTTCGTCGAGGTGGCGCGGTAACGAGGCTCTTCGGTCCAGCTGCCGCAATTGAGCGCGAAGCCGTCGACGCCCTGCGACTGCGCCGATCGGAGCTCGTTCGCGAGGGTCGCGACGGATGCGTCGTTACCGTCTCTCGGACAGCAGACCATATAATGCGCAAAGACAAGACGCGGACCACCGCGCGGAAGCGCCGCCGAGAACACGGCGCGCGCGGCGTGCGGCGCGAGCAGACCGCCCGCGGCAAGGGCTCCCAGACCAAATTTCCGGCGATCGATGATAGGGCGCACGCAAACCTGCTTCGGACGCTACCACGCGCCCGCCATCGCATTAGCCTCGATCTCGGTCTCGGCTCTTATGCGATGCCGCGCATGTTGTTCACGGCCGGCAATATTAGATCGGCGGCGTTCAGGCCTCAACCATCTGGGCAACGATGCGAGCGCGATCCGTCCGCCATCACAGCTTCGTGACGAGCGGCGCTCCGGATTCAACCTGTGCGAGGCTCGCGGCGTCAGATTCAACCGCCAGCAGCAACCGATCGCATAGCTGGCCGAGTTAGGGCGGCTCCAGCATCGAGGCGTGCGTTCCGCCTACCGCCATTACTTCCAATTTCTCGCACAAGACGCCCCAGCCCAGATCCCATCCTTCGCCGGGCGCTTCGTCATCCGATCGAAACAGAATCGTCGGCACCGCAATCGGCGCCGGTCGCCAAGCGCGCACGGCAAGAACGCGCAACATCCATGTCAAATGGTAACGAAAATCGAAGGAGAGCGTCGTACCGCGCGCAATCACCCGCTCGCTGGTCGCGCGCAACAGGCGATACCAGCGCCGCCTGATGCAGAGCGATATGAAACGCCGCAGCAAGGCCGGCATCAGGCGCTTCGGCCGCGCCAGGAGGCTGCGAACCCGTTGCACGTGATCCGCTTGCGCGACGCCGCTGCGGCGTGAATCGATCAAGGCAAGCACGCTGACCTGATCGCCGGCCGCGCTGAGGCGGCGCGCCGCCTCATAAGCGATGAAGCCGCCGAAGGAATAGCCCGCCAAGGCATAGGGGCCGGCGGCTTTCTCCGCCCGGATATGGGCAACGACCGAATCGACGATGGCGGCGAGGCCCGCGCCGTGATCGAGCATGTCGCGCCAATTCGGGTATTGCATCACCGCGAAGCGCAGCTTGCCGCCGAATTCGGCGCGAAACCCCGCCAGCAGCGGTTCGTCGCCGGCGATGCCCGGCATCACGAAGACGAGCGGGGCCTTGTCTTCGGCGGTCCCGCCACGCGAGCGGCCCGCTTTATCGTGGATTTCCGCATCGATCGCGGCGACGAGGGCGCGCGGCGTCGCGTTCGCGTGAAGAAGATCGAGCGGCAGATCACGGCCAAGCGCGCGCTCGAGGCGAAACCAGAACTCCAAGGCCTTCAGCGAATCGCCGCCGGCCGCGTCCCAGGCGATATTTTCGGCGAAGGACCGTGCGTCGAGCACCGCGGCCCAGGCGCCGCCGATGATCGCCTCGAGCTCCGGCGAATCCGAGCCACCCTCCGGCACCGACGCATGCGCCCCGGCATCCGTCTCGCTCGATTGCCTCCGGGCCA
>JBJKPV010000054.1:0-9446 GCA_046706015.1 Allostellaceae bacterium
GAGCTGCGTTTCGTCGAAGCCGCGCTCGGCCAAAAGCTCCGTCAGGTAATGATCGAGGATCGCGGCGGCCTGCCGCACGCCATCGAAAACTTGTGCCTGGGTACGGTCCTGAAAGCCGAACCATTGCCGGCCGAAGGGCATCGCCTCGCAGGGGAAAGGCGCATGCGGCGAGACGAATTCCGCTTCGGGGAGAAGCTGCGCCCAATGCGGGGCGAGGCCGATCAAATCGTTGCCGTCGGCGCCATAGCCGTGCAGCAAGACCACCAGCTGCTTCGGAGCGCCGCCCGAAGCGGGCGGCTGGGACGGGCCGTCGAGGGTCGTTGCCATGGGATTTGGATAGAGGATCGCGGCGCTCTTGTTAAGGGCTCTTGCCAAGGCCGGGAAAAGATTGCGTAGTAGCCGCCATGCGCATCGAATAGGGGCGCATGCGGAGCGGCGCCGGAGGCTGCCGTCCTCGCGTTATCGTAAGGGAGGCATGTCGCACCATGGCCAAGCTTCGTCATATCGCCATTATCGTCCGCGATCCCGAGGAATCGGCGAAGTTCTTCACCCAAGCCTTCGGCATGAAGGTGGTGGGCAAGGCGCGGCGCGGCCTCTTCGTTTCGGACGGCGTCGTCAATGTCGCGCTGCTCAAGATCGAGTCCGAAAACGAGCGTGTCGGCGTCGCGCATTTCGGCATGTGGGTCGATGATCTCGACGCGGCCGAGAAGAAAGTCGTCGATGCCGGCGGCGCCTATCTCAGCGGAAGGCCGACCGCGCCGCAATCCTTCTACGAGGCCAAATACCGCAACCCCGACGGCGTCGTGTTCGATCTGACCCATACCGGCTGGGTCGGCGCGGCCAAGGATGTCGTCGCAAAAGAGTAGGCGCGCCGGCGCGGCGTGGTTTGCTCTTCTTGGCTTCGTACGCTGCCCCGGCGCTCGAAAATTCGCGCCGTGCCTGTGCTACGCTCTAAGCTCGTCGGCAATGAGCGAGATCGTCACCCGCTTCGCGCCGAGCCCGACCGGGCTCTTGCATCTGGGCCATGCCTATTCGGCGCTCTTTGCGCAACGCTTGGCGCGCGAGGCGGGCGGGCGGTACCTCTTGCGCATCGAGGATATCGATGCGGCGCGTTGCCGCGAGGAATTCGTCGCGGCGATCGAGGAAGACCTCGCCTGGCTCGGTCTCGACTGGGACGGCGAGGTGCGCCATCAGTCGGAGTACTTCGACGATTATCGCGCCGCGCTCGATCGCCTCGATGTCGCGGGCTTGATCTATCCCTGTTTCTGCACGCGCGCGGAAATCGCCGCCGAGATCGCGCGCGCCGGCGGCGCGCCGCAGGGCGAGGGCGGCGCGCTCTATCCCGGCACTTGCCGCAACGTGTCGGTCGAGGAGCGCCTGCGCCGCATCGCTTCCGGCGAGAGCTTTGCACTGCGGCTCGATGTGGCGAAGGCGGTCGCGCAGACCGGGCCGCTCTCCTGGGAAGATATGGAGCGAGGCCGCATCGAAGCGAAGCCCGAAGTCCTGGGCGACGTCGTGCTCGCGCGCAAGGACGTGCCCACGAGCTATCATCTCGCGGTCACGGTCGACGACGCGCTTCAAGGCGTGACCCTGGTGACGCGCGGCGAGGACCTTTTCGCCGCGACGCATATCCATCGCCTGCTCCAGGCCTTGCTCGGTCTGCCGGCGCCGCGCTATCGCCATCATCGGTTCTTGACCGACGCCGGCGGCAAGCGCTTTGCCAAGCGCGACAAGGCGCTGACCCTGCGGTCACTGCGCGAGAGTGGCAAGACGCCCTCGGCGGTTCGTGGGATGATAGGGATGAGTTGAACCACCAAGGCACGAAGAAAATTGCTTGGTGTCTTTCGTGTCTTGGTGGTTTATCTCCTGTGGGTGAGGGAGGAAGTTTATGGAGTTTCCGCCGGGCGAGGCTTTTGCCAAAGGGCTGAAAGCCGTCGGTTACCACGACCTTCTCGGCAAGCCGGGCTTCAAGCTCGCGCTCCATAAGAAGGGCGAGCGCTGGTATCTCTATTCACCCGGCCTGTGGGAGCCGGGCTTCCACATCCTCGACGTCACCGATCCGACCAACCCGCGCCATCTGCGCTGGGTCGCCGGGCCCGCCAATACCTGGACCTTGCAGGTTCAGATCGCGGGCACGCGCATGATCACCTCGTCCGAGCGCATCGCGCCCGGCTGGGGCGACGTGCCGGGCGCGCCTTTCGATGAGGGCTTCCATACCTGGGATCTGGCCGATCCGGAAAATCCCGAGCATCTCGGGCAATGGAAGACCGGCGGTCGCGGCACGCATCGCAACTATTACGATGGCGGGCGCTATGTCTACGCAACCGGCCAGCCCGAAGGCTATGAGGGCCACATCCTCCAGATCGTCGACATCGACGATCCGCGGCATCCGGTCGAGGTCTCGCGCTGGTGGCGCAAGGGGCAGTGGAAAGCGAACGGCGAGATCGGCGCGCCGCAGGCGACGCAGCTCCATGGCGGCGCCTATGTGCGCGGCGAGCGTGCTTATCTCCCCTATGGCGGCGGCGGCTTCGTCATCCTCGACATTTCCGACAAGAAGGCGCCGCGCCTCGTCGGCGATCTGCCTTTCTCGCCGCCCTTCCAATCCTTCATCGCCGTCCACACCGCGCAGCCTTTATCGAAGCGCGAGCTGGTGATCTGCAATTCCGAGGCGATCGCCGAGAATTGCAACGAGCCCTTGGGCTATGCCGGCATCGTCGACATCAAAGACGAGAGCAAGCCGCGGCTCTGCTCGCTCTTCCCGCTGCCGCGGCCGCCCGAGGGCGCGCCCTATCGGAATTTCTGCGAGAAGGGCGGGCGCTTCGGGCCGCACAATCAGCATCAATGGCAGTATCAGGACATTCTCTTCCACGACGAGAATCTGTGCTTCCTCACCTATTTCAACGCCGGGCTTCGCGTTTTCGACATTTCCGACGAACGGCTAGTGAAGGAGATCGCCTATTTCGTGCCGCCCGATCCTGTGACGCGTCGCGGCGTCCTGCCCAAGACCAAGCTCGTCTGCCAGAGCGAGGACGTGCTCGTGGATGCGCGCGGCTTCATCTACGTCACCGACAAGAATCACGGCATCTACGTGCTGAGGCTGGACCAGGCGTAGCACAGGCGGCGCGCGAATCGAGCGTGCCGCCGTCGTGCGAAGCGAAGAAATCTCCATAGAATCGGCAAGCCGCAATCCAGCAGCTTGTCGTCATGCGAAGCTTAAATAGGAAGACCCGTAGCACAGGCGGCGCGCGAATCGAGCGTGCCGCCGTTGTGCGAAGCGAAGAAACTCCCGTAGCACAGGCATCATGCGAGCAGAGCGCGCAGCCGATCTAATCGATCGGCCGGTGCAGGCCAGTGACGAGATCGAGATATTCGGGATCGTCGGCGTCGATCAGCCCGTGGCGGAGCGCGAAGTCGATCAGCACGAGGTTGACGTTGAACTTGAAGGCATCGCCCTCGCGGGCGAGGGCGATCACCTTGCTCGCCTCTTCGAGGGTGAAGGCGACAAGCTCGCCGTCAGTGTTCTTGGGCCGGAAATCGTGTGGCAATTCGAGGTCGTAGCAGAAGAGCACGTCGTCCCTCAGGCCGTGCGTCACCGCCATGCGGTAAGAGACGGCGCCTACCGGGACGGATCGGACGGCGAGTGAGGCGTCGAGGCTCGCTTCTTCCTGGCTTTCCTTGACCAGGGTTTCCAGGAGCCCATGCGCGTGGTCGATCCCGCCGGCGACGAGATTGTCGAGCTTGTCGGGTGCCACCGCCTTGGTCGGCGAGCGCCGCCCGACCCAGAGCTTCAGTGTCTCGCCGCTGCGCACATAGCCGTTGAGATGAACGCCGTAAGCGCGAATGCCGAAGAACGGCACGGCGCCGCGATCGATGCGGAAATGCGGCGCAGCACCCCAGCGCGGCGCAGCGGCGAAGAACTCGTGCCGCCATTTGGCGACCAGGCCCTCGGCGACGAGGTGCTCGGTTGTCTCCTCGATGACGGTGCTAAGCGCGTCCTCGTCGCCCTCGATGAGCAACGTCACGCCACGATCGTCGACCGCGTAAGCATTGGGAAAGCGGCGCAGCGCTTCGGCGTTGGCCTTGCGAATGAGCCCCAGCCGCTCGCCATCATGCCAGAAGGGCAGGAACCGCGAGGGATCCCACGCGTTGCATTGGCGGATATGGCGCAAGAGGCTCATCGCCTCTCACCGTGCCTCGAGCTCGGTATCCCAGTAAAGGAAGTCGCGCCAGGAATGATGGAGATAATTCGGCGGAAACGCCCGGCCATGATCGCGCAGCATCTGAGTCGTCGGCTGCGTCGGCATGTGGCGCGGAAGCATGTGCGCCTCCTCGGGCAGCCTGTTGCCCTTGAGGAGATTGCAGCTCGAGCAGGCGGTGACGACGTTCTCCCAGGTGGTCCAGCCGCCGCGCGAGCGCGGGACCAGATGATCGAAGGTCAGATCATGGGTCGGAAAGGCTTGGCCGCAATATTGGCAGGCGAAGCGATCGCGCAGGAACACGTTGAACCGGGTGAAGGCCGGGCGGCGCGCCATCGCGATGTAAGATTTCAGCGAGATGACACTGGGCAGCCGCATCTCGAAGGACGGGCTGCGCACGACCTTGTCGTAGTGAGAGACGATTCGCACCCGATCGAGGCAAACCGCCTTGACGGTTTCCTGCCACGGCCAAACGGACAAGGGAAAATAGCTCAGCGGGCGGAAATCGGCATTGAGCACGAGCGCCGGACAAGTATCGAGAGCAAGCGACAACCGATCACCTCATCGCTGCCATCCCAATTGGCCTGTTCCTCCTAGCATGTGCAGGAAGGGAATGAAAGGGCCGGCTGGCGCGAGGGCGGCGCTAGCGCGTCGGAACCGGTTTTTCGCCGCGGTAATCATAGAAACCGCGGCCGGCCTTGCGCCCGAGCCAGCCGGCTTCGACGTATTTGACCAAGAGCGGGCAGGGCCGGTACTTCGAGTCGGCCAAGCCCTCATAGAGGACCTGCATCACCGACAGGCAGGTGTCGAGGCCGATGAAATCGGCCAGGGTCAGCGGCCCCATCGGGTGATTGGCGCCGAGATGCATCGCCGTGTCGATGGCCTCGACCGAGCCCACGCCTTCATGCAGCGTATAGACCGCTTCGTTGATCATGGGCAAAAGGATGCGGTTGACGATGAAGGCCGGAAAGTCCTCGGCCGCCACCGGCGTCTTGCCGAGCTTCAGCGAGAGGTCGCGCACGGTCTGGAAGGTCGCGTCGTCGGTGGCGATGCCCTTGATCACCTCGACCAATGTCATGACCGGCACGGGATTCATGAAATGCATGCCGATGAAGCGCTCCGGCCGATCGGTTCCGGCGGCCAAGCGCGTGATCGAGATCGAGGAGGTGTTGCTGGCGATGATCGCCGAGGCCTTCAAATGCGGGACGAGCTTCTTGAAGATGTCGCGTTTGACCTCTTCGCGCTCGGTCACCGCCTCGACGACGAAGTCGCAATCGTTGAAGATGCCGTAGTCGGTGGCGGTATGAATGTGCTTCATCGCCGTCTGTTTTTGCTCTTCCGTCACCCGTCCGCGCGCCACTTGCCGGCTGATGTTGTGGTCGATCGTCTCGCGCGCCTTCTCTAAAACATCCTTGCTGATATCGGCGATCTGCACCTCGTAGCCGGCGAGCGCGCAGACATGGGCGATGCCGTTGCCCATCTGGCCCGCGCCGATCACGCCGATATTCTGGATCGCGTTCGTTGTTGCACTCGTCATGGGCTGGCCCTGCCTCTGGCTCTAAAGGGTTGCGCGCGGTCAGCGGTTGGCGAGCTTCTTCGCCAGCTCCGCCTCGAGCGCGGGCACGATCTGAAAGAGATCGCCGACGATGCCGTAATCGGCGATCTGGAAAATGGGTGCGTCCTCGTCCTTGTTGATCGCGACGATGACCTTCGAATCCTTCATGCCGGCCAGGTGCTGGATCGCGCCGGAGATGCCGACCGCGATATAGAGCTCGGGCGCGACGATCTTGCCGGTCTGGCCGACCTGGTAATCATTGGGCACGAAGCCCGCATCGACGGCCGCGCGCGACGCGCCCACCGCCGCGCCGAGGCGGTCGGCGAGCTTTTCGAGGATCTTGAAATTCTCGCCCGATTGCATGCCGCGCCCGCCCGAGACGATCACGCGCGCCGCAGTGAGTTCGGGCCGTGCGAGTTGCGCGATCTCCGCGCCGACGAAGCGCGACAAATCCGACGGCGCGGGCGCGGCGATGCTCTCGATCGGCGCGCTCGCCGCGCCGGGCTTTGCCGCCGGGAACGCCGTGCCGCGCACGGTGATTACCTTGATCGGGTCGGCCGATTGCACCCGTGCGATCGCGTTGCCGGCATAGATGGGGCGCTCGAATGTGTCGGGCGCGATCACCGCCGAAATGTCGGAGATCTGCTGCACGTCGAGGAGTGCGGCGACGCGCGGCATGAAATTCTTGCCGAAGGTCGTCGCCGGCGCGACCAGATGGCTATAGGACTTGGCGAGGCCCAGCACGAGCGCGGCCATATCCTCGGCGGAGGCGTGCTCGAGCGCCGGCGCCTCGGCGAGCAGTACCTTGGCGACACCGTCGAGCTTGCTCGCCTCCTCGGCAACCGTCCGGCAGGACGCGCCCGCGACGAGGATGTGGGTCTCCCCGCCAAGCGCCGCGGCCGCGGAGAGCGCGTTGAGCGTGGCACCTTTGAGGCGCTGATTGTCGTGTTCGGCGATAACGAGGCTGGTCATCAGATGACCTGTGCCTCGGTCATGAGGGCGTCGACCAGCTCCGCGACCGAGCCGAGCTTGCGGCCCCCCGCGCGCTTTTCCGGCTCCTTCACCTCAAGCGTCTTCAAGCGCGGCGTGATGTCGACGCCGAGCGCGTCGGGCGCCAATTGCTCGATCGGTTTCTTCCTCGCTTTCATGATGTTCGGCAGCGAGGCGTAGCGAGGTTCGTTGAGGCGCAGATCGGTCGTGACGATCGCCGGCAGCTTGATCGCGACGGTCTCGAGCCCGCCATCGACCTCCCGCGTGACCATCGCCTGATCGGGTTTCAACTCCAGCTTCGAGGCGAAGGTTGCCTGCGGCCAGCCCAGCAGCGCCGCCAGCATCTGACCGGTCTGGTTGGAATCATCGTCGATCGCCTGCTTGCCGAGAATGGCGAGCAGCGGCGCTTCCTTGGCGATGACCGCGTTCAAGAGCTTCGCAACGCCGAGCGGTTCGACTGTCTGATCGGTGAGGATATGAATGCCGCGATCGGCGCCCATGGCGAGCGCGGTGCGGATGGTCTCCTGGCAGGATTGCGGCCCGATCGATACGGCGACGATTTCATTCGCCGCCCCTGCCTCCTTCAGCCGGATCGCCTCCTCGACGGCAATCTCGTCGAAAGGGTTCATCGACATCTTGACGTTGGCGGTCTCGACGCCCGTCTTGTCCGCTTTGATGCGGATTTTGACGTTGTAGTCGATGACTCGCTTGACCGCGACCAGGATCTTCATGCGCCGGCTTGAACGGTTGTAATGCGGCCGAAATGTTGCACCTGCACAAAGCGATGGCAAGCATTTCCTGGCCGCGAGATCGCGGCCGCGCCGCGCCGCAGCATCAACGGTTAGCGCCCGGCCGCCACAAAATGTCGCCGGCCGCGCCATTCGCCGCGCGGCTCAGGACGAAAAGAAGATCCGACAACCGGTTCAAATACTTGAACGCTTCGGGATTGACCGCTTCCGTCTCCATCAGCGCGGCGACGAGGCGCTCGGCGCGGCGGGTCACGGTGCGCGCGACATGGAGCGCCGCCGCCAGAGGCGTGCCGCCGGGCAAAACGAAGGAATCAAGCGGTTTCAAATCGGCGTTCATGGCGTCGAAATCGCGCTCGAGGCGCTCCACCTGCGCCGCCACGATGCGCAGAGCGTTAGCGCCGCGCTCGCCCTCCAGCGGTGTGCAGAGATCGGCGCCGATATCGAAGAGATCGTGCTGGATGCGCGCGAGCATCTCGAGCTGCTCGTCCTCGGCATGGAGCCGTGCCACCCCGATTGCCGCATTGGCCTCGTCGACGGTTCCGAAGGCCTCGACACGAAGCGCGTGCTTCTTGACGCGTTGTCCATCGCCAAGCGAAGTCTCGCCCTGATCGCCGCCCTTGGTGTAGATGCGGGTGAGGCGAACCATCGTGCCGTGGTGCTCAGCGGCGGTAGATCATCATGAAGATGACGAACAAGAGCAGCGCCAAGCCTTGAAACAGGACACGCGTGCGCATCAGCTTGTTCGAACGCTGCGGATTGCCGCCCTTGGCCATGGAGACGAGGCCGAAGAGGAGGGTGCCGAGCGTCGCCAGCATCGCGAGCACGACCATGATCGGAAGGACGTATTGCATGCGCTTTATATAGCGCGTCCGCGCCCGCTATGCACTTCTTTCGCGGCTTGACTCGGAGCCGCCCGGCATCGACCATCCCGCGCATGACATCGTTTTCCCGCGGAGCGACGCGTTGACCCCGCCGCCAGATCCGCCTCAAGGCGCCGCCGGCGATCCGATCAAGCACGTAGTCGTGCTGATGATGGAGAACCGCTCCTTCGACCATATGCTGGGCTGCCTGCAGCAAAGCGTCTATCCCGGTCTCGACGGCATCGCCAAGGCTGGCGCCCGCGCCAACGCGGACACGGGCGGCAAGCTTTATCCGCAGGAGCCCGGGGCGCTGCGCCAGATCGCCAACGACCCCAATCACGAATATACGAGCGCAATCGCGCAGATGGCGGATGGCGCGATGAGCGGGTTCGTCACCAACTATCAGGGCTTTTTTCCGACGGCCGGCGCGCCGGCTTGGGCCGAGGTGATGAAGTATCACGACCGCGGCGCGTTGCCGGCGCTGCACGCGCTCGCCGAGAATTTCACCGTCTGTGATCGCTGGTTCTCGTCGCTGCCGGGTCCGACCTGGCCGAACCGGCTCTTCATCCACAGCGGCACCTCGCTCGGCAAGGTGACGATGCCGGACGGCGTGTTCAATCTCAATTGGCATTGGTACGACCAGCCGACGCTCTATGACCGTCTCAACGCGCAGAAGATCAGCTGGCGGATCTATTACGGCGACGTGCCGCAATCGCTCGTGCTCGTCCATCAATGGGAGCCGGAGAACGCGTTTCGCTATCGCAAGTTCCAGAACTTCTTCACCGATGCAGCGGGCGAAGAGGAGAAATTCCCGCAATACAGCTTCATCGAGCCCGCCTACAATCACCCCGGCGCCAATGACGATCACCCGCCTTACGACGTGATGAGCGGCGAGACCCTGATCGCCGAGGTCTACAACGCGCTCAGGGCCAACGAACCGCTGTGGAAGTCGTCGCTGCTGCTCGTCGCCTATGACGAGCACGGCGGATTTTACGATCACGTTCCGCCGCCCGAGACCGCCGCCCCCGACAATCACCACAGCGAGTTCACCTTCGACCGGCTCGGTCCGCGCGTGCCGGCGATCCTGGTCTCGCCC
>JBJKPV010000055.1:0-7815 GCA_046706015.1 Allostellaceae bacterium
TCCCCATGACGCGCCTCCCGTTTGGCGAAGCTTACCTTCTATCGCGCGGATGGTGGGGAACGACCGATTGCGTCTCTAACGGCGGCGGATGACGCCACGTTGAATGCTCGATTCCGCGGCGCAGCAAATTCAATAGTCAAAGTCAACGTTCTACTCTGAATTAATATAATATAGCATAATATCGAAAGATAGACATCTTGACTTAATATAAAATCGAAGAAGAGCAAGAAATCTATAATCAAAATCTAAAATAAAAAATGAAGTAACCAGTAATTAATTGACATAGACCGCCTTTTATGGCATAGATTGTTTGCTGATTTTCCCCTTTCGGTTGGGAAAATTTGGCGCTAACTAGCGGCCAAGGCGTCGCGTACACAACGGCGGAGGAGCGAACCGTGTTCAACGGCGCAGCCACGCGGTCTGGTAACGACGTAAGGCCCGTGGCTTTTGAAAGAATTTCAGTGATCGGGGCGGGTGCCTGGGGCACCGCGCTGGCGGTCGCGGGGCACCGGGCGGGGCGATCGGCGACGCTCTGGGCACGCGAGGTCTCGACCATCGATCAAATAACGCACACGCGGCGCAATCCGTTCCTGCCCGCGGTCAAACTGCCCCGCGGCATTGCCGCCACTGGCGACCTCGCGGCTTCGATCGCGGATGCCGAGCTCGTTCTCCTCGTTTGCCCGTCGCAGCATCTGCGCGCGATGGCGCGCCGCGTCGAGGCGCTGCTCGGCCCGGACATTCCGGTCGTCATTTGCAGCAAAGGCATCGAGGCGGAATCGGGCCTGCTCATGAGCGGGATCGTCGCCGAAGAAATGCGGGGGCGCGCCTTCGCCGTTCTCTCGGGTCCAACCTTTGCGATCGAGGTGGCGCAATCGCTGCCGACCGCGGTGACCGTGGCTGCGCCCGCCGGTGCCGAAGCGACTTTCGATCAGCGCCATCTGGCGGCCCGCGTCGCGGTGAGTTTCGCGACCGCGGCGTTTCGGCCCTATCTCTCCGATGACGTCGTCGGCGTCGAGATCGGCGGCGCGGTCAAGAACGTGCTCGCCATCGCTTGCGGCATCGCCGCAGGTCGGGCGCTGGGTAGCAATGCCCGGGCTGCGATCATCACACGCGGGTTGGCGGAGATGACGCGGCTGGCCGTTAGCCTGGGCGCGCGCGCCGATACGTTGAGCGGCTTGGCCGGGGCGGGCGATCTGATGCTGACCTGTTCGAGCGAGCAGTCGCGCAATTTCTCCTACGGCAAGGCGCTGGGCGAAGGCTGCGCGCCGACGATGGGCGACAACGGTCCGGTGGTCGAGGGCACGGTCAATGCGGCCTCGGTCATGAAACTTGCGCGCCGTCTGGGCGTCGACATGTCGATCTGCGCGGCGGTCGAGCGCATTCTCAATGGCGCTTCGATCGATCATGCGATGGCTGCGCTGATGGTCGGCGATCTGCGGCCCGAGCGGCTTGCCGACGAGGACGACATCCGCATTCCCCATCCGGCCGCGCTGCCGCCTCGGTGGGAATTATTGCCGGCATGACGTCAGCGGCGTTCTTGCTCGCAACCGATCTCGACGGGACTTTCTTGGGCGGCACGGATGAGCAGCGCGGTGCGCTCTATGCCTCCCTTGCGACGCGGCGCGACGTGCTCCTCGTCTTCGTTACCGGGCGCGACGTCGGCTTTATCGGCGAGCTGATCGAGACGCCCGGCGTGCCGCGCCCCCGCTACATCATCGGTGATGTCGGTACCTCGATCTACGACGGCGAGACGCTCGAGCCGATCGCCGCGCTCGAGGCCGATATCGCCCGGCGCTGGGGCGCCGCCAACAAACGCGTCATGGAATTGCTCGCAAACGAACCCGGGCTTCGCCTGCAAGCGACGCCGTTCCGTCATCGCGTCAGCTACGATTACGATCCGCTGCAACTCTCGTCGCGAACCGTAGCCAAGATCGAGGCCGCCGGATTCGACTGCCTCCTGTCGGCCGATCGCTTTCTCGACGTGCTGCCGCCGGGCATCGCCAAAGGACCGACGCTCGATCGCCTCATCGCCGACCTCGGCTTCGATCGCGACTGCGTGCTCGTTGCCGGTGATACGCTCAACGATCTCTCGCTGTTCGAGACGGGATTGAAGGGCGTCGCGGTCGGCAATGCGGAGCCGCGGCTCCTCGCTTCCGTCGCTGCTCGTGCCAACGTCTATTGCAGTACCCTGCCCGGCGCGGCGGGCATCTCGGACGCGTTGATGCATTACGGATTCGATGAGGAGACAACTTCCGCAGGAGCCTCGCCATGAACAAATCCTCACTCGTCATCGTCTATCACCGCGAGCCGCATGAAGAGGCCGTGGTCGATGGCCGGCTGGTCTATCGCGCGAATAAGAGTCCCAACGGCATCGTTCCGACGTTGAAGAGCTTCTTCAACCGGATTGAGCCGGGCCGTGGTGCGTGGGTCGCGTGGAAAATCTATCAGCCGGAGCAGGGCGTCGATTTCGAGCGCGTGATCCATGTCGAGGATTCGAACGGCGGCTACGACGTGTCGCGCCTGCCGCTGACCGCCGAGCAGGTCGAAAGCTTCTATCACATCACCTCGAAAGAGGCGCTCTGGCCCATTCTCCATTCCTTTCCGCGGCTCTTCCAATACGACAATGTCGATTGGGAGACGTTCCGCGAGGTCAATCGGATGTTCGCCGAGGCTGCGGCCGCGCAGGTGGCGGATGACGGGCTCGTCTGGATCCACGACTACAATCTCTGGCTGGTCCCGGGCTATTTACGGCATCTGAAGCCCAACGTGCGGATCGCCTTTTTCCATCACACACCGTTCCCGGGCCCCGACATCTTCAACGTCTTACCGTGGCGGTCGGAGATCGTCGCCAGCCTGCTCGATTGCGATCTGGTCGGTTTCCACATTCCCCGCTACGCGAAGAATTTCGCCGCCGTGGTGCAGGGGTTGAAGGTGGCGGAGATCGCGGAAATCGACGATGTCGAAGAGGGCCTCGCGCCACCCGCGATGGCGCTGTCCGAGCCCGAAGTCCCCGTCCGGCTGAGCAAGGGCAACCGGACCATTCGCCTCGGCGTGACGCCGGTCGGCACGGATCCCTATCTGATCGAGCGTCTCCTCGATACCGAGGAAAGCCTGGCGCTGCAAAAGCAATTGTCCGACGAGCTGGGCGGCAGGCGCTTGCTCATGGCGGTCGGCCGCACCGACTACACCAAGGGCATGATCGAATCGCTCCTTGCCTTCGAACGCTTGCTGGAGCGGCGACCTGAGCTGATCGGCGAGGTCAAGCTGCTGGTGACCTCCGTGCGCGCTGCCTCCACGATGAAGGTCTACGAGACGACGCAGCGCGAGATCGAGGCGCTGGTCGGGCGCATCAACGGCCGCTTCTCGAAGCTCGATTGGACCCCAGTCGTGCTGTTCTCCTCGGCCATTCCGTTCGAGCGGCTGCTCGCGCATTACCGCATAGCCGATATCTGC
This sequence comes from Allostellaceae bacterium, assembly GCA_046706015.1. Lineage (GTDB taxonomy): Bacteria > Pseudomonadota > Alphaproteobacteria > ATCC43930 > CGMCC-115725 > CAIKMD01. Next base: position 3,454 of record JBJKPV010000055.1, read on the forward strand.
CTGACCACGCCACTGCGCGATGGGCTCAATCTCGTCGCCAAGGAATTCGTTGCCTCGAAGCGTGGGCGCGCCGGCGTACTCGTGCTGTCGGAATTCGCCGGTTGCGCCGTCGAGTTGCCCCAGGCGCTCCTCACCAACCCCTATTCCAATCGCGCGATGGATCGCGCGCTCGATCAGGCCCTCGATATGCCGATCGGGGAGGCGCGCCAGCGCATGGAGCAGATGAGCCGCGTGATTCGCCGCTATGATGTCGCGCGCTGGGCCGAGCAGACGGCGCAGCAATTCGCATCCATCGCCCAAGATCGAAGCAAGGAGGCAGAATCGGCGGCAGCCTGATGCGGCGTTTCGGAGTCATCGTCGCGGCCTTTGTGCTCGCCGTCACGACCGTGCCGCTGCAGGCGGCCACCGCACCGGTCACGATCTCGATCGCGTGTGGCGCGCTCGGCGTTGAGCTGCGCTTGTGCCAGGAAGGCGTCGCCGCATGGGAGAAGAAGACCGGCAATCGTGTCCGTATCGTCACCACGCCCAATTCCTCGACCGATCGGCTCGCGCTATACCTGCAGATGCTTGCCTCGCATACCTCGGATATCGACGCGCTGCAGATCGATGTCGTCTGGGCGGGCATCCTCGCGAGTCAGCTCGTCGATTTGTCTCCCTATGTCGGCGATGCGCCCAAGGCAGATTTTCCGACCTTGATCGAGAACGACACGGTCGACGGCAAGCTGGTGGCGATGCCGTGGTGGGCCGATGTCGGCGTGCTCTACTACCGTAAGGATCTGCTCGCGCGCTACGGCTTCGCGCCGCCTCAGACCTGGCAAGAGCTGACAAACGACGCGGAAGCGATCGAGCGCGGCGAGCGACAGGCCGGCCATCGCAGACTCTGGGGCTTCGTCTTTCAAGGCCGCGCCTATGAGGGGCTCACCTGCGACGCGCTCGAATGGATCGCATCTTTCGGCGGCGGCACGATCATCGACAAGAGCGGCGCCGTCACCGTCGACAATCCGCGCGCTATCGCGGCGCTGCGCATGGCGGCGGCGTGGGTCGGCACGATCGCGCCGCGCGGCGTGCTGAACTACGACGAAGAGGCCGCGCGCGGCGTGTTCCAGACCGGTAACGCCGTGTTCATGCGCAACTGGCCCTATGCCTGGGCGCTGTCGCAAAGCAGGGACAGCGCCGTGCGCGGCAAGGTCGGTGTCTCGGTGCTGCCGCGCGGGCCTGACGGCGAGAGCGCCGGCACGTTGGGCGGCTGGCAGCTCGCCATCTCGCGCTATTCGAAGCATCCTGCGCAGGCGGCATCCCTGGTCGTCTTCCTGACAAGCGCTGAGCAACAAAAAAAGCGCGCGATCGCGGCTTCCTATAACCCGACGATCGAGAAGCTTTACGCCGATCCGCAAGTGCTCGCCGCCAATCCTTTCTTCAAGCAATTGGTCGGACCGCTCGAATCCGCTGTCGCGCGTCCGGCGCGGATCGTCGGGCCCTATTACAACCACGTCTCGAACGATTTCTGGCGGGCCGCGCACGACATCCTCGCCGGCGAGGCCGCACCGGCGCCGCGGGTGGCCGTACTCGCCGACGAACTCAACCGCCTCAAGCATCGGGCGCGCTGGTGATGGCGGCTCGGTCTTCTCGCTTGGAGCAGCAGCGGGTTCGCTCGGCCTGGCTGTTCATCGCGCCGATGCTCGCGGTACTCGCCCTGGTCGCCGGCTGGCCGCTGCTGCGCACGATTCTCTTCAGCTTCACCAACGCAACGCTCGTCGATATGAGCCGCGCGCATTTCGTCGGGCTCGCCAATTATCTTTCCTATGATCAAGGCCATTGGTACGGCGTCTTGACCGACCCCCAATGGCTTCGGGCCTTGCGCAACACCGTCGTCTTCTCGGCGATTTCGGTGAGTCTCGAGACCGTGCTCGGCGTCGGCATCGCGGTGATGCTCAATGCGCGCTTCCCCGGGCGCGGCCTGATGCGGGCGGCGCTGCTCGTGCCCTGGGCCATCCCGACGGTTGTCTCGGCAAAGATGTGGGCGTGGATGCTCAACGACCAGTTCGGCATCGTCAACGATGCGCTGATGCGCTTGGGCGTGATCGCGGAGCCCATCGCCTGGCTGGCCAATCCGCATCTCGCCATGGCCGCGGTGATCGTCGTCGATGTATGGAAGACGACGCCCTTTGTCGCGCTACTGACGCTCGCGGCCCTGCAAATGCTGCCGCAGGATTGCTATGAGGCTGCCAAGGTCGACGGCATCCATCCGCTCAAAGTGTTCTTCGCGGTCACCTTGCCCCTCATTCGTCCGGCGCTCGCGGTCGCGGTGATCTTCCGGCTGCTCGACGCCATGCGGATGTTCGATCTGGTCTACATCATGACCGGTTCGACCGATGCCACCATGACCCTCTCGGTCTTTGCCCGGCGCGAGCTGGTCGGCTTCGAGGATGTCGGCTACGGCTCGGCGGCCTCGACCCTGCTGTTCCTGGTGATCGCGCTCATGACCGTCATCTATCTGATGGCGGCGCGGCCCGATCTGGAGAACCGGCGATCATGAGCGCGATGCTGCGACGAACGGCCTTTGTCCTGCTCTGCGGCGTGCTGCTCGTCTATCTCCTCTTTCCCTTCTATTACGCCGTCTTGACCTCGCTCAAGAGCGGGTCGGCGATCTTCCACGTCGATTACTGGCCATCGCATCTCGATTTCTCCGACTACGTCCAGGTGATGAGCCAGCAGCCCTTCGGGCGCAACATTCTCAACTCGGTGATCGTCGCGACCGCGACCGTGGCGATCTCGCTCGCGCTCGGTGTCACCGCGGCGTTCTCGCTGGCGCGGGTACGTTTCGCCGGGCGGCGGGCGCTGCTCTATACGATCCTGGGTGTCTCGATGTTTCCGCAGGTCGCGGTCCTATCGGGTCTCTTCGACGTGATCCGGTTGTTCCGGCTCTACAACAACCTTGCCGGCCTCGTCTTCTCCTACACCATCTTTACGCTGCCCTTCACTGTCTGGGTGCTGACCGCGTTCATGCGCGATCTGCCGATCGAGATCGAGGAGGCCGCGATCATGGACGGCGCGACGCCTTGGGTGCTGGTGACGCGGATCTTTCTGCCATTGCTCGCCCCCGCCATGGTCACGACCGGGCTGCTTGCCTTCATCGCTGCTTGGAACGAGTTTCTCTTCGCCTTGACCTTCACGCTCTCCAACGACCAGCGCACCGTGCCGGTGGCGATCGCACTGATCACCGGGGCGAGCGAGCACGAGCTGCCCTGGGGCAATATCATGGCCGCCTCGGTGATCGTGACCGTGCCGCTGATCGCGCTCGTCCTCGTCTTCCAGCGCCGCCTGGTGGCAGGGCTCACCCTCGGCGCGGTGAAGGGATAGGCCGATGGCCGGCGTCAGGCTCGAGCATGTCACCAAGAATTTCGGCGCCGTCGAGGTGATCCGCGATCTCGATCTCGACATCGCCGATGGCGAGATCGTGGTTTTCGTCGGGCCTTCGGGCTGCGGCAAGTCGACCTTGCTTCGTTTGATCGCCGGCCTCGAGGACGCGACCGCGGGCGAGATTTGGATCGGCGATCGCAAGGTGACGCACGCCCCGCCCTCGGCGCGGGGCGTCTCGATGGTGTTCCAATCCTATGCGCTCTATCCGCATATGACGGTCTATCGCAATATCGCCTTCGGGCTTGCCCTCGCAAAGACGGCCAAGGAAACGATTCGCGAGCGCGTCCGAGCGGTTGCCGAGATGTTGCGCATCGCCGAGCTGCTCGACCGTTACCCGAGGCAGCTCTCGGGCGGCCAACGCCAGCGTGTGGCGATCGCGCGTGCCATCGTGCGGGAGCCGCAAGTCTTTCTCTTCGACGAGCCACTCTCCAATCTCGAGGCCGCCTTGCGCGCCCAGACCCGGCTCGAAATCGCGCGTCTCCACGACGATCTCGCCGCCACGATGATTTACGTGACGCATGACCAGCTCGAGGCGATGACGCTCGCCGACCGCATCGTGCTCCTCAATCGCGGGCGGGTCGAGCAGCTGGGCACGCCGACGGAGCTCTATCATCGGCCGCGCACGCGCTTTGCTGCCGAATTCATCGGCGCGCCGGCGATGAACCTCATTCCCGTCACGATCGCCGGCCAAGAGGCGCGCCTTCCATCGGGCGAGCACATGAAGCTGCCGGGATTCGGCGATGCCGACAGTGCGACTCTCGGCGTCCGTGCCGAGAATGTGGCTTTGGTCGATCCTGCGGCGCGCGGCAGTATTTCGGCGCGTGTCGGACGGATCGAAGAGCTCGGCGAGGCTCGGCTCGTCCATGTCGTATTGCGCGATGGCACGGGGCTGGTACTGCGCGATACGACGGAACCCGCGCCGCGCGTCGACGCGATGGTGGG
>JBJKPV010000056.1:0-6731 GCA_046706015.1 Allostellaceae bacterium
GATATAGGGCGAGTGCACAACCTCGGCGGTGCTCGACATGCCGAGGACATAGCCGATCACCATGCCGAGGAGCGCGCCCAAGCCGAAGCCGACCGCGACCTCGAGCGCGGTGACGCCGGTGTGGAAGATCAGCCTGTCGCGCCCCAACATGTGCAGGAATTCCTGCCAGCATTCCGACGCCGTCGGCAGGATGTAGGACGGAATGCCGAGCAAGCCCGGCCCCCATTGCCAGGCGGCGAGGAAGAGCACGAGGACGGCCGCGCTGCCGAGCGTCTCCGGCCGCAAGGCCGAAGCGAGGAAGGCGGAGCCCCCTTGCATCTCGCCGCTGCGGCGGCTGCGGGTGATCGCGTCGAGCAAGGTCACTTGACGAACTCGTTGGTATAGAGCTCGTCGATCGGGGTCGCCTTCTCGACGACGCCTTGCTTCACGTAGAAATTCTCGACCTGGGCGAGCCGCTTCGCGTCCATCTGGCCGAGCACCTTCTGGCCGGGATAGACGTATTTGTTATAGAGCTCGAAGGTCTTGGCCATCGCGGCCTCGTGCGCGGCGTTCTGCGGCACGGCCTTGACGTAATCACGCGCGGCGCTCTTGGGGTTTTGCATGATGTCGCGCAAACCATGCAAGGTCGCCTGCACCAGCTTGCGGATGAGCTGCGGCTTGGTTTTGATCGCGTCGTCGGAGGCGACGATCGCCTGGGCCATGCTCGGGAAATACTCATCGGCCGGGATGATGCGCAGTTTCACGCCTTCGCTTTCCGCGGCGACGATCCAATCGGGCACGCCAGCCATGGCGGCGGATTTGCCGGCGACGAAGAGCTTCCACACACCGGTCGGACCCGCGGCCTGGATATCGACGTCGTTCTTGCTGAGACCGACCTTCGCCAGCATGCCGAGCAGCGCGTAATAGGTCGTGTCCTGATACGCCAGCACGGTGACCGTCTTGCCTTTCAGATCGGCCGGCGATTTGATCGGCCCATCCGCGCGGGTCACCAGCTGCATCAAACCGCCGCCGCCCAACACGGCCACCGCCTTCACCGGCACGCCATTTGCGCGCACGATGATCGGCGTATCGCCGATCGCGCCGCCGATCACGGCGTTGCCGACGCCCACTTGCTTGGCGACATCGGCGCCGCCCTTGGCCGCCTCGAAATCGACATCGAGACCTTCCTTGGCGTAATAGCCGCGGGCCTTGGCGACCATCCACGGCCCGAAGGCGGGGAGAAAGGCCGGCGCCGGGAGTAAATAGGTGACTTTCTCGGCGGCCTGGGCCGGCGTTGCGGCGAGAAGCGCGAGGCTGCCCGCCACCGCGACAACGCCTGACAAGAAGGCCGCCTCACCGCGCCGCCAATTCATCTTCATCATGTTCGGGTCCTTTCTCCTTGGCTTTCCCTGTTAAGCCGCCGCCTCGCGGACGCGCAGCAATGCCATCAGCTTGGGGATGTAGTGCCCCAAATCCGGATGCTCCCGCCGCCGGATGACGTCGCCGCGAAACGGCAGATCCACCACGATCTCGTCGATGATGCGACCGGGCCGCGCGCTCATCACCAGCACGCGGTCGGAGAGCGCGACCGCCTCGACCAGATCATGCGTGATGAAGAGCGCGGTCTTTTTCGTCTCGTCCAGCGTGCGCCCCAAATCCTGCTGCAAGACCATCTTGGTTTGCGCGTCGAGCGCGGAGAAAGGCTCGTCGAGCAGCAGCACGGTCGGGTCGACCGCGAGGGTGCGGGCAAGCGCCGCGCGCTGACGCATCCCGCCCGATAGTTGATAGGGATAGTGATCGGAAAATTCGTGAAGCCGGCAGGTCTCGAGCAAAGCCGTCGAGCGCTCGCGCCGTTTGGCGGACGCCACGCCGTGGATCTCGAGACCGAATTCGACGTTTTCGCGGATCGTCCGCCAGGGCAGCATTAGATCCTTTTGCAGCATGAAAGCGACATGCGGGTTGGGCCGCGTCACCCGCTCGCCGTCGACGAACACCTCGCCCTCGCTCGGCAGATCGAGGCCGGAGCCCATATTGAGCAGCGTGCTCTTGCCGCAGCCGCTTGGTCCGATCAGCGAGACGATCTCGCCATCGGAGATCGAGAAGGTCACACCGGCAACGGCGGTGATCGCCGCCTCGCCCCGGCCCGATTTCAAAAACCGCTTGGTGATATTGCGAAACTCGAGCCGCGGTGCCGTCACACCTGCCTCCCTCGCCCGTTAGCGCCCGCTAGATGCCGAGCCGACCCATCTCGGCGACGAACCGCTCCGCGGTCCAATCGCCGCCATCGGGCGGCTTCGGGCCGGCGCGGTTGAGCCGCTCGACGATCTGGGGAAGCTCCTCGACCCCCACCGCGAAGATCGCGGTCAGCGCGTCGGCGAGCGCATTCTCGTAATCGGACGGCAGTGCAGGCCGCGTTTGCCAGGACACGTTTTCGGTCTGACCGGGCACTTCCACAGTCGCCGGACCGCCCTTGTTGTCGCCACGGTCCGGGTGGTGGCTGACCCACGGATTGTAATCGGGCATCTGCTCTCCCCTCCGGCAAGGCCGGAACTCTCATGCGATGTCCCACATATAGGACAATGTCCTACAGGTGATACGGTACGCGCGTCGACGCAGCCGGTCAAGCCTCTCGTTGCCGAGACGATGGGGGCCCTCGCAGCGGGCAGCTGGTTCGCGATGCAGATATGCGTGCCGTACCGACGACCCGGCACGACGATCTCGGACGTGAAAAACCTTCACAAATCGCGGCCACGCACGGCGACAGAAAGACTTTTCAAAGTCCGGCCAAAGCCGCCGCTCGCTTCTCTCGTTCATAGCTGCCGCGCGAAGATGCCCCTGCCGCAACGCAACGCGATGCGCCAAAAGAAGAGACGCCCGTTTTTCGCATTTTTCCGCATTCCAGAGTCCAGAGCCACTTTCACCCATGCCGTCCGAGACACCGCAAGAGAGGGCCGCTCCAACGCCACGCGGCACAGCTAGCAAGAAGATCGTCCTTCTGGTCGCGATGATGGCCTCGTTCCTCACGCCCTTCACGGCCTCCTCGATCAACGTCGCACTGCCGAGCATCGGCGCGAAGATGGCGCTCGACGCGGAAACGCTCAATTGGGTGGCGACCGTCTATATCTTGGCCGCCGTGGCCTTCCTTTTGCCCTTCGGCCGCCTTGCCGACATCAGGGGCAGAAAGCGCGTCTTTCAGATCGGCGTGGTGATCGATGCCGTCTCTTCGATCCTCTGCGCCGTGGCGCCTTCGGCCGGCTGGCTTCTCGCCTTCCGCGCGTTTCAGGGACTGGGCGGCGCGATGATCTACGGCACCTCGACCGCGATCCTGACTTCGGTCTACCCGGCGCAGGAGCGCGGCCAAGCGTTGGGCTTAGCTGTCGCCTCGACCTATACCGGCCTCTCGGTCGGCCCGCTGATCGGCGGCTGGATGACGCAGCATTTCGGCTGGGAATCGGCCTTCCTACTCAACGCCGCGTTGGGCGCAATCCTCTCGGCCGTGGTGTTCTTGCGCCTCCATGACGAATGGGCGCATGCGCGAGGGGAGAGCTTCGATTATGTCGGCTCGCTCTTCTACTGCATCGCCATCGTACTGCTGATCTATGCCTTCTCGGTGCTGCCGGAGTTGTGGGGGTTTGGGCTGATCGCGCTGGCGATTGTGGGCTTCGCTTTGTTCCTGCGCTGGGAAGGCGGTCAAGAATTTCCGGTCCTGAAGACCGATCTCTTCCGCGGCAATGCGGTGTTCGTGTTCTCCAATCTCGCCGCGCTTGTCAATTACAGCGCCACTTTCGCGGTGAGCTTCCTCCTGAGCCTCTATCTCCAATACATCGGGGGCTTCACCGCCGAGCAAGCGGGTCTCATCCTGATCGCCCAACCGGTCATGATGGCGCTTTGCTCGCCCGCCGCCGGTGCCTTCTCGGACAAGATCGAGCCGCGCGTGGTTGCCTCGATCGGCATGGCGCTGACTGCGGCAGGCCTTGCCATGCTGTCCTTCCTCGGGCGGCAGGCGAACGTCGCCTGGGTGCTGGCGAGCCTCATCGTGCTCGGCATCGGCTTCGGCCTCTTTTCGTCGCCCAACACCAATGCGGTGATGAGCGCGGTGGCGCGGAAATTCTACGGCGTGGCCGCGGGCACACTCGGCACGATGCGCCTGACGGGCCAGGCCTTGAGCCTCGGCATCGTGCTCTTGCTGTTCTCGATCTATATCGGCCCGGTGCAGATCACGCCGGCCAATTACCCGCTCTTCATCGAGACCATGCGCATGGCCTTCGCGCTCTCGGCGCTGATCTGCTTCATCGGCATCTTCGCCTCGGCGGCGCGCGGCAAGACCAGGACAAGCGAATAGCCGCGCCGCGCGCCATCCAACGCTGCCATTCCAATGCGCATCCCGCGCGACGCGCCCTGCGAGCGCTTGCGGGACGAGGTTGGTCTTTAAAGAGGCGGAGATGCGAGGCGCGCCACGACTGTCGGACGCGCCGCGGCAACGCTCGTCTGTGAGTGCGCCGCTGCAGGCGGCGCACTCGTCAACCCGATGACGGCTCAGTGCAGATATTTGTCGGTATAGAGCCCGTCATAAGATTTGAGCTTGTCCTTGGGATCGAGGAGCTTCGCCTCGAGATTGACCTGCTCGGCATGGGCGAGCTCGGGCTCGGTCACGCGCAAATCGGTCGCGTGCGCATGCGACACGGTCTTCCACGCCGCCTCGAGCACGGTCGGATCCATGCGCTTGAAACGCTCGCGGAGGATATCGAGCGCCTTCTGGGGTTGGTCATGGATCATCTTGTTGGCCGCCGCGAGCGCATGCACCACCCGCCGGCACTTGTCGGGGTCCGCCGCGCAGGTCGACGGCTTGGTCATGACCAGGCCATAGGAGAAAGGAATAATGTCGGGCGCCGCGCCCTGCGCCGCGCTTGCGAACATGACGGCGTCGCCCTTCAGCACCGCCTCGGTCGTATAGGGCAGCGAGGTCGCAAAGCCATCGACCGCCTTGGTCTGGAGCGCGCCGAGCATTGCCGGCGGGTTCATCGGCGCGATGCGCACATCCGTCTCGGGATTGAGACCGCCGCGCGCCGCCACCAGCCTCTCCCACGCGTGGATGATGCTGCCGACGCCCTGGATCGCGATCGTCTTGCCCTTCAACAGCCGCGCCCGCTGCGCGAGCGTCATCTTGCTAGTGATGTGGAGGGCGCGATAGACGTCCTTTCGCAACACCATCTCGACCAGCGGCCGGTCGATCAGATTGGCGATGGCGAGAAGGCGTTGGCCCCGCGACGCCGCGCGCAGGAAGACCGGTCCGGTGCCGATCGTGAAATCGGCGCTGCCGGCGATCACCGCGTTGACGGCGGCGACGCCGACCAGCATGCGGTGGGTGACGTCGAGACCTTCCTTCTTATAGAAGCCGGCATCCTCGGCAAGGAAAGGCGAGCTGAAGGTAAGCGTCGGCGCCGGCAGCGCGATGATCACCTTGGTGAGTTGTTGCGCCTCGCTTTGCGCCGGTTGAAAGCCCAGGCCGATCGCCAAGGCAAGTGCGAATAGGCCGATTGTCCGTTGAAGCAACGCCCCCTCCCTGATCTCGTCAGTCGTTGCGAGGCAGGATGCAACGAATTCAGAGACGCATCAAGCGGGAGGCGGGATGGAAGTCTTGGCGGCTGCCGCAAGTGGCGGAAATCACCCGGCCATGGCAAAAGACGCGTGGGCAAGCGATGCGCCGTCCCATTGCCGGCCGGCATCGCTCGCTGCCCACTTCGATAATGCGGCGGCGGGTTCTTTCCCTGCCGCGGCGCCGCGCCGGCACTCGGCCTTAACGGCGATTAACCCTGGCTCGACCCCAAATCCAACCGCGATCGCTCAGCCGCGGAACCACAATTTATGAATGGCGACCGCATGGTCCTGCGATACCTGATGCACGACGTTCGCGCCGCTCAGATTCTCGACGCCCAGCGAAGCAAGCCCGGTCACGATCACGGCGGCGACGAAAAGCGGCGACAACAGGGACGCACACATGTTCATCTTGTCTCTCGACATGGCGGCAACTCCCCAAATCACTCGATCCATGATGCGCGGAAAACGTGCTTGCTCTCGATCAACCACAACAGTTCCGCGTCTTCGAAAGAGACGTTAACGGGCCGCCGTTATGGCAGCGTTAAGGATCACGGCGGACGCGGGTCTACGACCTGTGACAAATCGGCGGCTGGTGCCGAACGCGCTTGGCCGGCAGATCGCGGGCGCCAGCGGGACATAGGGGTCCGGCGACGCCGCATTTAGTCGCCGCCTTCGGCCAAGCCGGCCGCTATGATGGCGGCCATGCGCGTATTTCGTTTTTTTGAAGGCTTGCTCGAGCCGACCGCTCTCGCGCCCGAGGCGCCGCCGCCCGCAAACCTCTCCGCCTTTTATTGGCACCATGTGCGCCAAGCGCGAGGCCTGGTCATCGCCCTCTTCGTCGCGGGTTTGACCGTCGCCTTGCTCGACACGTTCATCCCGGTCTTCATCGGGCGAATCGTAACCGCGGCATCGACGCTCGAGCCCGACCGGCTGTTCCCGACCATCGGTCGGCAATTGCTGTTCATGGCCGGCGTGATGCTCATCGCCCGGCCGATCGCGCTTTTCATCCAGAACCTCGTCACCAATCAGACCATCGCGCCCGGCCTTACCAACCTCATCCGCTGGCAGAACCACTGGCATGTGGTGCGGCAGAGTTGGACCTTCTTCCAGAACGATTTCGCCGGGCGCATCGCCAACCGCGTGATGCAGACCGG
>JBJKPV010000057.1:0-9552 GCA_046706015.1 Allostellaceae bacterium
TGTAAGCGAGCGCGTACCAGCGAATCTCGAAGGGACCGAACGAAACCGCGACCGGATCGAAGGCGGGATAGGGAATGGCCAGCATCAGCGATAAGGATCCGCGGCGGCGAGGTAGGTCTGGACGTAATCGGCGACGCCGTCCTCAAGGCTGGTCGGCGCCTTGGCATAGCCCGCCGCCTTGATCCGATCCATCCGCGCCTCGGTGAAATATTGATACTTGTCGCGGATCGCGAGCGGCGTGTCGATATAATCGATCTGCGGCGCCTTGCCGAGCGCGCGGTAAACGGCGGCGGCGAGGTCGGCGAAGCTGCGCGCCTTTCCCGTGCCGGCATTGAAGAGGCCGCTGACCTGCGGGTGGTCGTAAAGCCACAGCATTTGATCGATGCAGTCGCGCACATAAACGAAGTCGCGCACCTGGCCGCCGTCGGGGACGCCGTCACGATGCGAGCGGAACAGCGTGCAGGCCTCGCCCGCGGCGGCCCGCGGGAAGATCTGCGCGACCACGCTCTTTTGCGAGCCCTTGTGATACTCGTTCGGCCCGTAGACATTGAAGAACTTGATCCCGGCCCATTGCGGCGGCCGCGGCCCGCCGCGCTCGAGCAGGCGGGCGACGCGGCGGTCGAAGAGATGCTTCGACCAGCCATAGGCGTTGAGCGGGCGCAGCTTGGCCAGGGCAGCAGGCGAGGCGTCGTCGTCGAAACCGGCGCTGCCATCGCCATAAGTCGCCGCCGACGAGGCGTAGATGAAGCGCGTTCCGCTCGCCGCGCACCAGCTCCATAAGCGCGAGGACAAAGTGAAGTTGGAGGCGATGATGAAATCGGCGTCGGTCTCCGTCGTCGAGGATGACGCCCCCATATGAAACACGGTCTCGAGCGTCTTGCCCTGGGTCTGGAGGAAGTCCGACAAGGCTTCGGGCGGGATCAGCGCGGCGAGCTCGCGCTTGCCGAGATTGCGCCATTTCTCGTCCTCGCCGAGCCGGTCGCAGACGACGAGTTCGTCCGCGCCGCGTTCATCGAGCGCGGCCACGAGATTGGACCCGATGAAGCCGGCGCCGCCGGTGATCAGAATCATGGTCCCTTATAGGCATGCCCGGCGCGGCTCACAAGGAACCGTTCCCCTCGAGCCGGGCCTGTGCTAGGGAGCACGAGAGAGGCTCAGAGCATGCAAACCCGGAATCGCTTTCTCGACGATATGGCGCGCGTAGCCACCGGCGCGGTCGGAACCTTGACTGGCATGCGCGGCGAGGTCGAAACCCGTTTGCGCGAGCAGTTCGAGCGCGTGCTCGATCGCATGAATCTGGTCCGGCGCGAGGAATTTGACGCGGTCCAGGCGATGGCCGCGAAGGCGCGCTCGACCCAGGAGGCGCTTGAAAAACGCGTTGCCGCGCTCGAAGCCCGGCTCGGGATCGCGCTCCCGGCGAAGCCCGCCGCGCCGCGCAAGGCAGCGCGGCGGAAGGCGCCGCCGCGCCGCCGCGCCGTGCGCAGCCGGGGCTGAGCGCGCTCAATCGGGGCCGGCGCGCCGCGCCGGGCGTGTTCGTCCTTTTCTCACAGGGTTTTCCCACGGCTTTCGGCGCTCCGGCCGAATTCGGCCTTGCACGCGACTCCGGTCTTTGGCAGGGTGATATCTAGTGGTGCCTAAGGGATCCCTCTACCAAATCTCGTAGGTTCCGACCGCCAAGGAGAGCGCGATGACCGCTTTGTCGCTTGCAACCACGGTCGGCGCGGCCAATCCCATCGATTTGGTCGAAGAAATCGTGCAGGCCAATGAGTGGGCGCATGATCGCGCCGCCGATGACGAGCTCGTGGTCGAGATCGCGGGCCGATGGTGCGACTACCGGTTGCTCTTCCTCTGGCAACGCGAGCTCAACGCTCTGCATTTCTCCGCCGCCTTCGAGATGAAGGTCCCGCGCGCCCGGCGTGGCGCGGCCTATGAGCTCTTGGCGGTGGTGAACGAGCGCTTATGGCTCGGCCATTTCGATCTCGCGCGTGACGACCAGTCACCGTCCTTCCGCCAAGGCGTCTTGTTGCGGGGAGCCTATGGCGCGAGCGTCGAGCAAATCGAGGATCTCGTTGAGGTCGCGTTGAGCGAATGCGAGCGCTTCTTTCCCGCTTTCCAGCTCGTCGTCTGGGGCGGCAAGAGCGCCGAAGAGGCGATCGCCGCCTCGATGATCGATCCGATCGGCGAGGCGTGACCAAATCGCGGGCGAAGGCGCCGCGCGGGATTCTCCTGGTTGGTTGCGGCAAGATGGGCTCGGCGCTGCTCGCCGGCTGGGCGCGGCGCCGGCTGGCCCATCCGGTCGCGGTGGTCGAGCCGATAGCGGTGCGCATGCCCAAAGGGATGCGCCGCTATGCCGAAGCTGCGGCCTTGCCGAAGACGCTCGTGCCAGCGGCGATCGTCTTTGCGGTCAAGCCCCAAGCCTTGCCCGATCTGCTCCCGGCCTATCGCCGCTTTAGCGATGCTGGCACGGTGGTGCTCTCGATTGCTGCGGGCAAGACACTCGGCTTTTTCGCCCGCCATCTCGGTCCCGATATGGCCGTGGTGCGGGCGATGCCGAACACGCCGGCTGCGATCGGCCGTGGCATCGCCGTGGCTTGCGCCAATGAGTGTGTCGCCGCCGCGCAGCGCGCTCTCTGCGGCCGGCTTCTTGGCGCGGTCGGCGAAGTCGCCTGGGTCGACGACGAGAAGCTGCTCGATCCCGTGACGGCCGTTTCAGGTAGCGGTCCGGCCTATGTTTTTCTCTTGATCGAGTGTCTCGCGGCGGCCGGGGCTCAGCTGGGCCTGCCGGAAGCGTTGGCGATGCGCCTGGCGCGCGCTACCGTTTCCGGCGCAGGCGAGCTCGCGCGGCTCGCGCCCGAAGATGCAGCTCAGCTGCGCCGCAACGTAACCTCTCCCGGCGGCACGACCGAGGCCGCGCTTCGCATCCTGATGGCGGCGGATGGGCTCGGCGCGTTGCTGTCGCGCGCGGTGATGGCGGCAGCGGAGCGCTCGCGCGAATTGGCCGATTAGGCGTCAAGTGCGGCTCTCGATCTCGCGAGCGTGCGGCCAAAACACGCTGGCGAAGATTGCGGTGAGCCGGCTTCGATCTTATGTTTTCTCGGAACGGAGGACGCCATGCCGCCACGAGCCCGGTCCCGCGCATCGTCAGGCGACCCGAGGCAGCGCCTCATTACGGCTGCGCTCGAACTCGCTGCGACCAAAGGGTGGCGGCGCACCGAGCTTGGGGAGATCGCGTCCCGCGCCCGCGTCCCGCTGGACGAGGCCTATGGGCTGTTCCGTACGAAATTCGGCATTCTGGCGGCGTTCCGTCGTGGCATCGACGCTTCCGTCCTGCGTCACCCGGCGAGCTCGGTTGACGAGTCCGCCCGCGATCGACTGTTCGATGTGCTGATGCGCCGCTTCGAGGCGCTCAAGCCCTACCGCGCCGGTTTGCGCGCCATTCTGCGCGACAGCATCGGCGATCCCCGCGCAGCCGCAGCGCTGCCTGGGCTGCTGCGCTCGATGGCGTGGATGCGTCAAGCGGCGGGCTTGCCGGCGGCGGGCTGCCGGGGCCGGGTCGCCTGCCGACTGACCGCAGCGCTCTACATGTCGGTCGTCCCGGCGTTCCTGCGCGACGAGAGCGCCGATCTCGGCAGCACCATGGCCGTACTCGACCGCCGTTTGCGCCAGGCCGAGTCCCTGCTTGGCGCTTTTCGTCCGATGGCAGAGGCGGTACGCAAGTCCCGGAACTGACGCGCTTTTTGTGCATTGCAAAAATTATAGTCATTTTGTCTTGACGACTGCCTGGGATGACATCATATTAGGCATTGTGCAGTGCAGCATAAACCGCTTCCTAACCCGCTTCCAGCGCAGAGGACGATGACAATGGCCAATGGCAAGCAGAGTTTTCTCGACTATGACATGAGCAAGGCCTTTGCCGGCTTTGCCATTCCCGGATTCAATGTCGAGGCGATGATGGCCTCGCAGCGTAAGAACGTCGAGGCGCTCACCCAGGCGAACCAGCTCGCGATCGAGGGCGCACAGGCGCTGGCACGCCGCCAGGTCGAAATCGCGCGCGAGGCGCTCGAAGAGGCGCGCTCGTTGTTCCGCGAGTTCAGCCAGCCCGGCGCGCCGCAGGATCGCCTTGCGAAGAACACGGAACTCGCCAAGGCTTCGTTCGAGAAGGGGCTCGCCACCGCGAAGGAACTCACCGAGCTCGTGACCAAGGCGAACACCGAGGCTTTCAATGTGCTGACGAAGCGCATGACCGAGAGCTTCGAGGAAATGAAGGACGTCGCGGCCGCCAAGGCGGCCTGATCGCGAAGCACCGGCGCCGGGCGCGATCCGCCCGGCACGAATTCCCGCTGGCGTCGCTGCCTCGACGCAAATGTCGAGCGTGCGGCGTGTGGGATGCGCCTGCGAAGGGGCTCATTGCCAGCGGCCGGGCGTGCTCGGCTGGTGGCAAGTATTGAGAGTTGTGCAGGGCCCGATCCGACCGGATCGGGCCCTGACTGTTTCTTTGTTTCGCTTCGCACGACGCCGGCCGCTTGGGGGCGGCTGTACGACGTTGTTTTGCTTCGTTTCGCGCGACGCCGGCCCTTTGCGCCGGCTGTGCTACGCTTTAGCGCGGTAGGCGCAGGCGGGCGCGCAACCCGCCCTGGGGCGAGTCCTCGAGTGTCACCTCACCGCCTTGTCCGCGCGCCAGATCGCGCGCGATGGTGAGACCGAGGCCGAGCCCGCCGGTGTCGGGACTGCGTGCCGAGTCGAGCCGATAGAAGGCGCGGAAGACGCTCTCGCGCTGGGCCAAGGGAATGCTTGGCCCGTCGTCATCGATCAGCACGTCGAGGCTTTCGCGCGTCTCGATCGCCGTGACCCAGACATGTTTTCCGTAGCGCCGCGCATTGCCGATGAGATTGGCGATGCAGCGCCGCGTCGCGTCCGGCCGCAGCGGCAGGACGTAGCGCTCAGGCAAGGCGGCGAAGATCGGCGGACCGTCGCGTTGCGCGCTTGAGATCAGTTCCTGGATCAGCAGCACGATGTCGGTCTCGCGCTGCTGTTCCTCGCCCTCGCCGCGGGCGAAATCGAGATAGCCCTGGACCATGCGCTGCATCGCCGCGACATCGGCCTTCAATTCGGCGACCGTCGGATCTTCGGGGATCAGCTCGAGCGCGAGCCGCATCCGCGTCAAGGGCGTGCGCAAATCATGCGAGACGCCGGCCAGCATCTCGGTGCGCTGCGTGATCTGACGTTGGATGCGATCGCGCATCTTGATGAAGGCGCGTGCGACCTGACGGACTTCGGTCGCGCCCTCGGGCCGTATATTCGGAACATCGCGGCCCTTGCCGAGCGCCTCCGCGGTGGCGGCGACGCGGCGGAGCGATTTCACCTGGTTGCGCATGAAGAGCGAGGCGATGGCGAGGAGCACGAGCGCCGAGCCCACCATCCACATGATGAAGATGTACGTCGTCGGCGTCGAGAGCCGTTCGCGCGGCACCGCGACATCCATGACGCCGGATGGCAGCTCGACCGAAACCAGCAGATCACGCGGATCGAATTCGCCGTCGATCACGAACGGCCGGCCGACGCGCTCTTCCATCGCGGCGGCGAGTTGGGTCTCGATCTGCGAGCCGGTGGCGGTGGAGCGCACGCCCATCGGCAGCTGTTCGCCGGGGTGGAACGTGAATGAGAGCGAGGTTACGCCGGCGCGCTCGAGGATCTGGCGCTCTTGGCCGGGCGTATCGGCATAGCGCAGCGCGCTGATGGTGAAGCCGATGTCGCCCGCCACCGCGGTGGAAAGCCGTCGCGAGATCGTATCCCACACCCGGTCGTAGAAGATCCAGGTGGCGAGTATCTGCGTCAGCACCATGGGCAGCACGATGATGAGCAGCGAGCGGCCCCAGAGCGAGCGCGGCAGAACCCGCTTGAACCAGCGTCGATGTGTGTCGCCGCCGGCGCGATCCGCGTCGCGTCCCAGCGTCGCCTTGCGCGGGAACAACGAAAAGCGCTTCTGGCCCGCTTCAATCCGGCTTGAGGACATAGCCGGTGCCTCGCACGGTCTGGAGATAGCGCGGGAACTTCGGATCGTGCTCGATTTTGCGCCGCAGCCGCGTCATCTGGACGTCGACGGTGCGCAGATTGCCGCTGCATTGCGCTTCTTGCGAGAGGGCCTCGCGCGAGACCGGCTCGCCCGGATGGCGCGCCAAGGTCATCAGCAGCGCGGCCTCGGCGGCGGTGAGGTGGACCGGCGTGCCGCCGCGATAGAGCGCGCCGCGCTTCAGATCGAGTCGGCACCCACCGAAGCGCAACTCGTCGGCGCGATCGGTCGCGGGCGGCACGCGCTGCAGGATATTGCGGATGCGCAGCACGAGTTCGCGCGGCTCGAAAGGCTTCGTCAAATAATCGTCGGCGCCGCGCTCGAGCCCGTCGATGCGGTTGATCGGTTCCGCCATCGCCGTCAAAAGCAGGATCGGCACTTGGGTCGATCGGCGCAGACTCTCGGTCAGCGCCAAGCCGTCTTCCCCCGGCATCATCACATCGAGGATGAGAAGATCGAAGGCAAGGCTCTGCATCCGCGTCCGCGCCTCGATGGCGTCGGCCGCGGCTGTGACGCGAAAACCGGATTCAACCAGATAGCGCCGCAGCAGATCGCGCAGCCGCGCATCGTCATCGACGACCAGAAGATGAGGCGCTTCCGCGCCGTCGGCACCGGGACCGGGCATCGTCGCAGTATACACCCAATCCCCGCGCGGGCTCAGCGGCGGCGCTGGAAGCGGGCGCGGTCGGCTTCGTCCGAGATGATGCCGAGCATGACCTTGCGGAAGCCCTCGACCGAATGGGCACCGGCCTCGGCATAGGCGCGCGAGATGCGCTGGCGCTGATTTTCGGACAATTGGCGCTCGAGTTCGACGCCCTTCGCCGTCAGCTCGAGCAGGCGCTGGCGGCGATCGCTCTTGCCGGTTCGCTGCAGGATGAAGCCCTGCTGCACCAGCTGGCCGAGCACCCGCGACAGGCTTTGCTTCGTGATCTGCAGGATGCCGAGCAATTCGCTCACGCTCATTTGAGGATGGCGGCCGACGAAATAGATCACGCGATGATGCGCGCGGCCGAAGCCGTAGCGCGCGAGCATCGCGTCCGGTTCTGCGGTGAAGTCGCGATAGGCATAGAACAAAAGCTCGATGCCCTGGCGAACCTCGTCCTCGCGCAGGTAGACCGGCGCTTCCTCGGTTTTTATGTCAGACATGTTGACTTATTTTTAGCAGGGTTGTTACATCTTAGGCAAGGCGCGCGGCGGCAACCCCGCCGGCTCACATATGCCAGCCCAGGTTCGAGGAACGCGGAATATGGCCACACCGACCAGACCTTTCGACGATCGCGACGGGACCATCTGGTTCGACGGCAAGTTGGTGCCCTGGCGGAGCGCGCAGGTACACGTGCTGACGCATGCGCTCCACTATGCGAGCAGCGTGTTCGAGGGCGAGCGCATCTATGGGGGACGCATCTTCAAGCTGCGCGAGCACAGCCAGCGTCTGATCGATTCGGCGCGCATCTTGGGCTTCACCATCCCCTGGACCCTCGAGCAGATCGAGGAGGCCTCCAACGCCACGGTGCGTGCCTCGGGCGTGCCGGACGGCTATGTCCGCCCGATTGCTTGGCGCGGTCCGGAGCAGATGGGCGTTTCGGCGCAGCTGACCAAGATCCACATGGCGATCGCCGTGTGGGACGATTGGAAAGCCTATTTCTCGCCCGAGGCGCGGCTCAAAGGCATCCGCATGTCGTGGTCGAAATGGGCGCGCCCCGCGCCCAACACCGCGCCGACGGCGGCGAAGGCGGCCGGTCTCTACATGATCTGCACGCTCTCCAAGCACGCCGCCGAGGCCGAGGGATTCGACGACGCGCTGATGCTCGACTGGCGCGGCCAGGTCGCCGAGGCCACCGGCGCCAATATCTTCTTTTCCATCGACGGCGAGCTGCACACGCCCAAGCCCGATTGCTTCCTCGACGGCATCACGCGGCGCGCCGTGATCGCTCTCGCCAAGGCGCGGAAGATCAAGGTGGTCGAGCGCGCGATCATGCCGAGCGAGCTCGCCCGCGCGCAGGAGGTCTTCGTCACCGGCACCGCCGCCGAGGTGACGCCGGTGACCCAGATCGCCGAGCACAAATTCCCGCTCGGTCCGATCACGCGTCAGCTGATGGACGATTTCGACAAGCTGGTGCGCGTCTCCGACAAAGCAAGCGCGGCTTAGCTCGGTTTACTCGCGCCCGGGCCCGGGCGCAGCGCCGCCTGGCGCTGCTGCAGAAAGCGCCGCAACGCCGGATCCGGCTCGAGACCGATCGCGCGCTGATAGGCGTCCTCCGCATCATCAACCGCACCGTTTCGCGCCAGCAACCCGGCGCGCGCCGCCCAATAGGGCTGATAATCCGCCAGCCGCTTGTCGTCTGCGAGCGCGTCGAGCGCGGCGAGGCCCGTCGCGGCGCCCTTGGTCTCGGCTTGGGCGACGGCGCGGTTGATCGCCACCACCGGCGACGCGGTGAGCGCGTAGAGTGCGCCGTAAAGCCGCTCGATCGCCGTCCAATCGGCTTGACCCGTGCGGCGGCGAATGACATGCGCCGATTGGATCGCGGCTTCGAGCTGATAGCGCCCGATCGCGTTCATGCCGCCGGCGCGGTACAACAGCGCCTCGGCCTCGTCGATGAGCGCTGCGTCCCATCGCGCCGGGTCTTGCTCGCCGAGCGGGATGTAGTCGCCATCGGCGCTGCGCCGCGCGCTGCGCCGCGCTTCGGCGTGAAGCATCAAGGCCAGCAGGCCCAGCGCCTCGGGCTCGTTCGGCAGCAGCGATGCGGCGAGCCGCCCCAGCCAGATGCCCTCCGCGGCGAGATTGCGCCGCCGTGCATCCGTGCCCGCGGGGTCGGACCAGCCCTCGGCAAAAGCAGCATAGATCGCATCGAGCACCGCCGCGAGGCGCTCGGCGAGCTCGTCGCGCTCGGGCACGCGGAAGGGAATGCCGGCGCGCGCGATCTTGTGCTTGGCGCGCACCAGGCGCTGGCTCATCGTCGCCGGCGCGACGAGAAAGGCCGAGGCGATCGACGCGGCGTCGAGACCCAGAGTCGTTTGCAGGATCAGCGGCGCGCGAATGCCTTGCTCGATCGCGGGGTGGGCACAGGCGAACATCAGGGCGAGGCGATGATCGGGAATGGCGCTCGCCTCGGCCGCTGCCGCGATCGTCTCCGCGGCGACAAGGCGCAGATGATCGCCGGCTTCTTCGCCGCGCCGGTGCCGACGCCCCGCATCGATCGCCTTGCGTCGCGCGACGGTGAGCAGCCACGCTTCTGGATTGTCAGGAATGCCCGTTTCGGGCCAATCCGCGAGCCCCGCGGCAAAAGCCTCCGCCAGCGCGTCCTCGGCCGCGGCGAGGTTGCGGGTGTCCGCGACGAGGAAGGCGACGAGCTTGCCGTAGCTGCGGCGCGCGACCGCTTCCGCGGTCATGCCGGCATCGCTCCCGCCTTCGCTCATCCGCGCGCGCCGTCGGCGGCTACATTTGGAAGATGCGCAACGGCCGGACTTCGATCACGCCCTGG